>CAZYYR010000382.1:0-1505 GCA_964651465.1 uncultured Nitrosospira sp. | reverse complement strand
GTAAAGCATGCCGCCAGCGTTCAATCTGAGCCAGGATCAAACTCTTCAGTTCAATACTGGTAAAACTCTCGCTTGACGTATTAGGGATTCCAGCATCATCCCGAATTGACCGGATGAGACCGAAATCTTCGTACATTGTGCGAGCACTTTGACTTCTGGTTACCGGCTATTCATCCTTGAAAGGAAAATAGCCGGATGTCCCGGTCAAGTGCCCACACCTATCGGCTGTAAATTTTTAAAGAACAGTGCCGGCTGTGAAACAATGCCGGACAACGAAAGGCGGGATTATACAGATACCAAATATATGGTCAAGCGTTTCGTCGAATATTATTATTTTGCGACGCCGCGATGGTAACCCTGGCAAACCTCCGCTTGCCTACCTGCACAATAATGGTTTGACCGCTGCCCAGCCGGATAGTTTTATCGCTGACCTTCTCGCCATTCAATTTTACACCACCTTGCTCGATCATGCGCAATGCTTCCGTCGTACTGGCAGTCAGTCCGGCCTGCTTGAGCAACCGGGCAATGGATAGATCTTCTTCTTCGATATGCAGTATCTGTTCCGGCATGTTATCCGGTAGCGTGCCGCGGCTGAACCGTGCCTCGAACTCCGCACAGGCCGCGTCTGCGTCGGTCCTGCTGTGAAAACGGGCAACGATTTCCTGCGCAAACATCACCTTGATATCGCGCGGATTGCGGCCATCCTCCACCTCCCGGTGCCATCGATGGATGACGCTGAGGGATTCGAAAGACAGCAACTCGATATATCGCCACATCAACTCGTCGGATATAGACATCAGCTTGCCAAAAATATTCCCGGGGCTTTCGGTCACACCGATATAGTTGCCGGTCGATTTGGACATTTTGTTGACGCCATCCAGCCCTTCCAGGAGCGGCATGGTGATGACGCATTGCGGGGGCTGCCCGAAATGCTTCTGCAGTTCACGTCCCACCAGCAGGTTGAACTTCTGGTCAGTGCCCCCGAGTTCGACATCTGCATTTAATGCAACCGAATCGTAGCCCTGCACCAGCGGATACAGGAACTCATGTATGGCGATAGGCTTGTTGTTCCGGTAACGCTTGCTGAAATCATCCCGCTCCAGCATGCGCGCCACCGTATGGGTCGCCGCCAGCCTGATCAGATCGGCGGCATCGAGCCTGTCCATCCATGTCGAATTGAACGCCACTTCGGTCTGCTCGGGGTTGAGTATCCTGAACACCTGGTCCTGATAGGATTTCGCATTCTCGACCACCTGCTCGCGCGTCAGTATGGGGCGGGTCGTATTCTTCCCGCTGGGATCGCCGATCATGCCGGTGAAATCGCCGATCAGGAACAGGGCATGGTGACCCAGATCCTGGAAATGGCGAATTTTGTTGAGCAGTACGGTATGGCCCAGGTGCAGGTCCGGCGCCGTGGGATCGAATCCCGCCTTGATCCGGAGTGGCCGGCCCAAAGCGAGCTTCTGCTGCAGCTCCTCTTCCGGCAGAATCTCGCTGCTGCCGCG
>CAZYYR010000381.1:0-1507 GCA_964651465.1 uncultured Nitrosospira sp. | reverse complement strand
GCTGATGGCAGTGTCACGGCGAAACCCGAAGGCCCCATTGATCGTTCATTCCGACAGTAAGAATATAAGTGCCAGTTGTTCCCGGATTGGTCTGACCCTCACAGCGATAGACCGGTCATAGAAGAGCTGGTGCCGCGAAGTGTTCCGGAAGGTCTGACCCGCATTCCGATCGACTATGATTTGTTGTCTTTCCCTGGACCTGTCGGCCATCCGGGAACACGGAACGGCGAGGTTTCGCCTCGCCGATACATGTGACTCAAGAAGGGCCTGACGCTCTGTCGCTTTAACTGTCTTGTCCAGGTATCCGGTCTCGGTGAAATCGCCCTATCCACTATCGAGAACCGGAGAGTTTACATGAGAAGAGAACAGACAGTTGCCCACTCAAATGTCGTGGGTGGCGTTGACACGCATAAGGATTTGCATGTTGCTGCTATCGTTGATGAACATAATCGCATGCTGGGCAGTGAATGCTTCCCCAGTACCCGGCACGGCTACAAACAAATGCTGATCTGGATGCGCTCATTCGGTGAAGTCGCCCGTGTCGGCGTGGAATGCACCGGAACTTATGGTGCGGGCCTGCTTCGCTACTTGCAGCAAGCGGGAGTCACGGTGCTGGAAGTAACCACGCCGGATAAAAGTGACCGGCGCAAGCGTGGCAAGAACGATACGCTTGATGCCCAGAACGCTGCCTATGCCGCCTTTGCAGGAGCGCGCACCGTCACGCCCAAAAGCCGTGATGGCATGATTGAGTCATTACGTGTGCTGAAGATTTGCCGAAAGACAGCCGTTGCCGCTCGTCGCGTTGCCCTGCAATTGATACACAGCACAGTGGTTTGTGCCCCTGACGAACTGCGTGAATCCCTGCGTGCCATGACCCGTATGCAACTCATCCGCACTTTGGCAGCCTGGCGGCCGGATCTTTCCGATTATCGCAATCTTGCTTCAGCGTACCGGATCACGCTCAAATCACTGGGACGCCGCTATCTGGAACTGCACGATGAGGTTGCTGATCTGGATGTCATGATTGCTGCGCTGGTTGATGAACTTGCACCCGATCTGGTCTCACGTAATTCGATTGGCTACGAGTCCGCAGCGCAATTGCTCCTGACAGCGGGAGACAACATCCGTCGATTGCATTCGGAGGCCGGCTTTGCAGCTCTGTGCGGTGTCAGCCCCGTGCCTGCATCTTCAGGAAAGGTAACCCGGCATCGCCTGAATCGTGGTGGGGATCGTGCCGCCAATAGCGCTTTGCACATCATTGCCATCGGTCGGCTAAGAACCGATCCTCGTACAAAGGCCTATGTCGATAAGCGCATAAGCGAGGGACACTCCAAGCTCGAAGCCATACGCTGCCTTAAACGCTATATCGCTCGCGAAGTCTACTACGTCATACGACAGCGAAACCGCCAGATCGGCCAGACCCAAATTGCCGCTTGACTTTTAGAAGGGCGTCCAGGGGAGCCAATACAGCAGCCATGATTGGCAGGATTTCCTGAAAGCCCATGGC
>CAZYYR010000380.1:0-1511 GCA_964651465.1 uncultured Nitrosospira sp. | reverse complement strand
TTTTTTTCAACAGATTCTGCAGTAAATCAGTCTCAAGTTTTCTGAATGAACGCCGTTAGCCTTTTCAAGGTTAACCGCAGGAGATACCCGTGAAAATAGAAAATACGATCAAGACCGCTGCCGCAGTGCATGCCAACGAGATATCCTCTGCCAGGACGGCGCAGAAATCGGCTGAACCGGCTGCTGCCCCGACCGGCAGCAGCGGCAGCGATAGCGTCCAGTTGAGCACACAGCTGCAGAGCATCAACAAGAACCTCGCAAGCATGGAAGCATTCGATGCCGAACGAGTCGAGAAAATCCGGCAAGCCATCAGCGAAGGGCACTTCACCGTCAACCCCGAGAAAGTTGCCGATCGCCTGCTGGAAACCGTTCGCGAATTGATACAGACGAGGCAAGGCTGACCGTGGACCACATCACTTCCGATCCTGCTGCGAGCCTCACCCACGAACGTGATGCGACGCGGAATTTCGTCGACTTGCTGAGACGGGAGCAGCATGCCCTGCAGCATGCGGATACGGCCCTCCTGCTCCCGTTGGCGGCCGAGAAGGCGCAGCGGGCCCAGGAGCTTGCGGAACTTGCCGCGGCGCGTAACCAGTGGCTTTCGATGCTGGGCTGGTCTGGACGTCGTGACGAAGCAGAGGATGGATTGCGGGATTACCCTGCTGCCATCGATGCCTGGAATGAACTCCTGCAGCTTGCGGAAACAGCCGATCAGCTGAATACCATCAACGGCATCCTGGTCGGGCAGCGGCTGCGCTACGTTCACCAGAGATTATCGGTGCTGCAAAACACCAGCAGCGCCGCCGGTGCGGGCCTCTACGGCTCGGACGGCCAACCCAGGCTGTTCGCCGGCGGGCGCCGCCTCGGCGAAGTCTGATCCGAACCTCTCATCCTGGGATCGGGCGGGCAAGGAAAAGCGCGAATCATCCTTGCCATCCCGTGCCGGCAAGCAATTTAGCCTTTGGGGTCCGCCTTCGAAATCGGGCGCTCGATTCGTCTCTGCTCTCGTCCCGATTCTTCCCGGCTCGCCAGGGGCAGGCTTCTCACCGCCGCTCCCTCGAAGCGGCTGATCACGTCAGTCACGAAATGCTCCGAGAAACCCGCCATAAAGGACCAGAATATCAGTTTGGCATATTCCTTGTGCCCGTCGCCGTGCTGCTGGAAGATAGACATGAAGCTCTCCGGAGTTGAATTGCTGTCGGGCAGGAAAACGGGAAACAGATCGCCGGAGAGCAGGCCGGAAAGAAAAAGTATGAAAAGCAGGAATGCCAGTACCCCGCCGACGAGGGGAGAAAGACTGGTATACACCCAGGACTCCGCAATCAATTCCAGGTCGGACAACGTCAAGTCTTTCAGGCGGCGTTGCAGCCCGACAAAACCCCCGATCAGCCCGCTGGCGAATACCAGGAGCGGCACGATATAGATGGATTCCGCCAATAAGGCAACGGCGGTCAGGGAAAGACCAAAAAGAATAATCAGCGCGACAAAAAGGCGCCGGGTGACGGAAATCA
>CAZYYR010000379.1:0-1535 GCA_964651465.1 uncultured Nitrosospira sp. | reverse complement strand
ATGGAAGTCGTCGCCATGAATTGTTCGATGGTGTAGCGTTTCATCTCGCGATTCCAGAAGACAATTGGGTTTTCCACTACGCACAGATCATACGGGTGGACCGGCCTGCCCGCTCGTATTCACGGAAAGAAACCTGCGGCAATTTCCGATCCTGCCTTTTTTCCTGGAGTCATCCCCAAAAAAGCAAGGAGCCGCAAACAGGACAGCTAAGGCTTACGCGGTTCCGGATTGTTGCACTTGATTTGCCATAGCAACTCGCTATCCTTGGCGACCGCCCTCAGCTGGTCGAGTATGATCGGCTCCTGCTGATCGACCAATATATAACCGGATTTGCAGACTTTGTTGGCGCGGTTCGTCAGCGTTCGTATGGCCCAGTCCCGGCTCGTCGGACACGGACCCAGGCGGGTCGTGATGAAGTAATGCGTGGCCCCATCATTCATTTTCCTCGAAGTCTGCTTATAGTCGGGCGTGCCCGCGCAGGCAGCCAGCAGTGGAAGAGCCAGCGATACGATTGCGATGGTTCTCATTTTTTTCCTGCAGCGGACGTTTGAATATTCGACAGGGAACGAGTGCGGGATCATCGTTAGAACCAGCTTCAAATTTGTGGATACATCTCGTTGTTCTAGATTATCCCATATGTCGAAGGGCTATCGGAGGGTGACCACAACGCCTCCCTCCCGCCTGAAAGATGTGTCTCCACCATTGTACCTTCCTCCAGTCTTGCCAATGAAATGCCGGCGGCAGTGACCGTCGTCTACCTGATGCCGATCACCATTGGGCCCGAACCAGCAAACGCCCTGACGAGTAGCGCCAGCTATTGCACTCCGCATCGGCTACTTTCCGCCCGACGCCATGTCGTGCGATCCAGTTGTCTGTAGCGCTCTACGTTCGTGGCATGGAATGCGCGTTCGTTCCTGCCGCCTCATGCAGAAGATATGCAATCTTCTATGTAGGCCAGTCGGACCGGCTCGCAGCGACCAGGCTTGACCAATCATCCGGCGGGTTGCCTCGTGCGAGCATCTTCTCGAACACGGCGTAACGATCGGCCTTGCTACCCGCCGAGCGCAACGTCTGCTCGTCGTTGACCCAGGCGAACACGATGGTCTTCGCTCTGGAGTCGTAGCGGAAGAACAGGCGGAACCGCCGTCCGATCTTCGCGCGCCGCCAATGGCGGTGCTCCGGCCCCAGGATGTTGCCCAGGCGGTATTCCTCCCGCGCTGGATCGCTCGGCACGGTTTCCAGAATCAACTGGCTCAACGCACGGAACAGCTTGACGTTGGCGTTGCGCTCCATGCCCTCCGGATCGCTGCGCTGTGCACGTTCGGCCGCCGCGTGCAACTTATGCAGTTGTTCCACGATACACTCATGGAACAGCAGTACCCACCCAAGGCGCTGCATCAAAGCGCGACTTCACCCTCGATGGGCTCATCGAGGTCGTTGGCGCAGCCGGTGTTGGCGAGCATGGCCTGGGCGAGCTCCTCCGGGAGCACCCGAATACTCCTGCCATTACGGATGTCCGCTTCCAGCAGTCCCAG
>CAZYYR010000378.1:0-1551 GCA_964651465.1 uncultured Nitrosospira sp. | reverse complement strand
GCAGGCTGTTCAGCATGGCGCACAGGAAAGCAGCGGGTTCATGGCACTTGAGCCACGCCGACACGTACACCAGCAATGCGAAGCTGGCCGCATGGGATTCCGGAAATCCATATTCGCCGAAGCCCTGGATTTGACGGAAAATCCGTTCGGCGAATTCGGGCTTATAGCCCCGGCTGACCATGCCTGCGATCAGGCGCGCGCGGAAAGCATCCAGTCCTCCCTTTTTCTTCCACGCGGCCATGGAACGGCGCAACTGGTCTGCCTCGCCGGAGGTGAAGCCGGCGGCCAGTATTGCCAGCTGCATCACCTGTTCCTGGAAGATCGGCACGCCATAAGTCCGCTGCAAAGCGGTTTTCACTCCTTCGCCCGGATAATCCACTTTTTCCAGTTCCTGCCTGCGGCGCAGGTAAGGGTGCACCATGTCGCCCTGGATCGGTCCCGGCCGAACGATGGCCACTTCTACGACCAGATCGTAGAAAGTCCGCGGCTTCAGCCGAGGCAGCATGGACATCTGCGCACGCGATTCGATCTGGAAGACACCGATGGTATCCGCCTTGCAGATCATGTCGTACGTTTTTTTGTCTTCCGGAGGTATGTCCTGCATCTGGAGCTGCACGCCGCGACGCGCGGAGATCAAGTCGAGCGTACGTCGGATCGCCGAGAGCATGCCCAGCGCAAGCACGTCGATTTTCATCAGCCCCACTGCCGCCAGATCGTCCTTGTCCCACTGGATGATGCGGCGGTCCGGCATGGCTGCGTTTTCGATGGGTACGATCCGGCAGAGCTTGTCACGCGTCAGTACAAACCCGCCTACATGCTGAGACAAATGGCGGGGGTAGCCATACAGGGCGGCGGTCAGCAGAACCAGCTTGCGGATGACAGGACTTTCCGGATCGAAGCCATTCTCGCTCAGCCGCTCATCGATATCCGAGCTTTTATCCCACCAGGCAAAGGAGGCAGACAGGCGCCTGATCCGCTCGATATCGAGTCCCAGCGCCTTGCCGATATCCTGAACGGCGGAGCGCGTCCGATAGGTGATGACAGTCGCGGCAATGCCAGCCCGATCACGGCCATATCTCCGATAGATGTACTGGATGACTTCCTCGCGACGCTGATGCTCGAAATCGACATCGATATCGGGAGGTTCGTTGCGTTCCCTGGAGATGAAACGTTCGAACAGCAACTCGCTGCGCTCCGGATCGATCTCCGTGATGCCCAGGCAGTAGCAGACTGCGGAATTGGCCGCCGAGCCGCGTCCCTGGCACAGGATACCTTTTGACCGGGCGAAGCTTACGATATCGAATACCGTCAGAAAATAAGGTTCATACTTGAGATCGGCAATCAGCTGTAATTCGCGTTCGATCTGTTCCCGGACCTTGGCGGAGACGCCCGTTGGGAAACGTCGCGCCATGCCCTCCTCCACCATGCGCCGGAGGTAGGCGGCATAGGTTTCGCCCTTGCCGGATGAGCCGCTCAGTTCATCGGGGTATTCGTAGCGCAGTTCGTTCAGCGAGAAGGTGCAGCGGGCTGCGATTGAAACAGATTCTTGCA
>CAZYYR010000377.1:0-1556 GCA_964651465.1 uncultured Nitrosospira sp. | reverse complement strand
TCTCCCGCACCGATCACGTCGAACCAGCCCGGAGCATCTTCACCCAGCGTCGATTTCAGGAGGGCGGTGACATTTTCCGGCGTGGTGGTGGTCGCTATGGCAATTTTTATATTTCTGTCGCGCAGATCGCGAATGAGGCGGGCTACGCCGGGGCGGAGCGGGATTCCGCCATTTTCAAGCATGGTTACATAATGCCTCGTCTTGATCTTATGCAGATTGGCAATCCAGGCACCCAGGTCATCTCTGTTCAATTCATCCGGAATGCGGGTTTCCATGAAATGAAGAATCCGTTCCTTGCCTCCGGTGATGGCCAGTAATTCACCATAAAGATCGACATCCCACTCCCAGTTCAGGCCAGATTCCCTGAAAGCAGCGTTGAAAGCAGGACGATGCCCATCCCGTTCCGTATCAGCCAATGTGCCATCGACGTCGAACAATACCGCACGAATTGCCTTCTCCATGCTTCCCATATTCACGTTACCTATCGACAAAAATAGACTCATCCGCGGCAGTATCCTCTGCCTCCTCTACCTCATCCAGCTGTATGGGGCTCGCGTCACCGGTTCTCACAGGCTGACCGCCGCTTGCACGCCGCAGCCTGTCTGCAATCGCCATCCATGCGGAATCTTCCGGCACGGCCTCTATCAGAAGACGATCAATTCCATCCCGGTCATAACGCCTCAGCGTGGCGTACAGTTTACGGCCGTAATCTTCCGGCTCGGCCGGCATGGGAATATGTACGATGCGCTTGCGGTCCGAGCTCGTGTGCCGAAGGGATTGGCAGCATCGGCCCGACCATTCCATGACACCCACACGCAAGCCCTCAGCTTCAAGTTCAAGGGCACGGCGTCCTATGTCGCCAGATGAGCGGAGTTCGAGCGGCGTGAGCGGCGCGTAGTGGGAAGAAAGCGCACCCGGTACACGTACGGTACGGCCGGCAAGCTTTGCGCCTTCCGGCACAACGATTCCGCCTTTCAATACATCAGTCAGCGCGGCCAGCGGAATTCCGCCGGGACGCAGTACCACTGCAGTCTTGCCTTCGAAACCGACGATCGTGCTTTCCAGCCCGACCCGGCAAGGACCACCTTCGAGTACCATGTCGACGGCATCTCCCAGTTCTTCATGCACATGATCCGCGGTTGTCGGGCTGACGCGCCCGAACCGGTTAGCAGATGGCGCGGCGAGCGCCCGCTCCGGACCGAGCGCATTCAGCAAGGCCAGCGCTACGGGATGATCCGGTACGCGCAGCCCCACTGTATCCTGCCCTCCCGTAACACTCTCGGAAATACGCTGACTGCGCGGCAATATCAACGTCAGCGGCCCCGGCCAGAAATGTTCGGCCAGTTGCCGGGCCTGCTCCGGCACTTCCCCTGCCCAGCGAGGCAGTTGTGACGAGCTGGCAATATGCACGATGAGTGGATGGTCCACTGGCCGGCTCTTGATTTCGAATATGCGCCGTATCGCGGAAGCATGCGAAATGTCGGCCCCCAGCCCATAAACCGTTTCCGTGGGGAAGGCCACGACCCCGCCCGCTCTCAGCAGCGCGGCCGCCACGT
>CAZYYR010000376.1:0-1590 GCA_964651465.1 uncultured Nitrosospira sp. | reverse complement strand
AACCCACGCAGGAAATCATACTGAACCCGGACGCGATCATAGCGGGAACCGGTTTTCGTACCGGTCTTTCCAGGCTGATCCGGGTCCCTGGCATCGTTACGGAAGATGACAGGCCCGTCGCGCAGGGGGACCATGAATTTCCAGATGCCCCGCGGCTATACATCATCGGACACTTCGTTCCCCTGAGCGGCTATCTGCGTGAAATCCGCCTGGACGCGGGCAAAATCGCGAGAAAGCTTCGGGCCCAACTGGTTGCCTCAGGGGCCTCTGCCGGGGTAAGTCCGCATCATTCAATGCGAATCGCAAAGGAGTAGGTAGATGAAAACAACCCGTAAATCGACCGAAGAAAAACTGCTTCTGGCCGCGCGCCGCCTGTTCTGCCGTGCCGGAATCCATGCAACAGGCATTTCGCGGATCCTTGAGGAAGCCGGGGTCGCGCGTGGCAGCCTTTATGCGCATTACGGCTCCAAGGAAAACCTGCTCAAGGTGGTGTTCGATACGGAAGCAACCATGTGGTTTCACTGGTTCGACCAGGATTTGCCGGCCCTGAATTGTCCGGTCAAGGAGCGCATCCTCTCCCTGTTCGATTTACTGGAGAAGTGGTTCCAGAAGGAAGACTTTTTCGGCTGCGTATTCATCAACGCCGTAGCGGAGCATGAAAAGGACAGTGCCTGGGTAAGGGATGTGGCAGGGGCGTACCGGGATCAGATCATCGACCGGCTCAAGGCACTGGTCATGGAAAGCGGCGCGAAGGAGCCGGATATCGTCACCCAGAAGTTGGGCCTGATTATCGAGGGCGCGATCATCACCGCAATGGTCACGCAGAACAGCCAGGCCGCCCATATCGCACGGCTTGCTGCCGAGGATGTTTTGCGATGCACGGAGTATGCCCTGCTCCCAGGGAAGAAGTCTGCATCATCCGCATCGGCTGCCGCAACAGAATCGGCGTAGGCAAGTTTTTCACAGGAGAAATCGATGAACAGCATCTGGGCAAATTTATCGACAGGCATGCGGCGCTTCCTGGTCCTGACCGCATCCCTCGCGGTCATCGTCGCGGCTGGCCTGCAGTTTCACGTGAGTTCCCAGGGGGACCAGTCGGACACCTATCCGAAAGGATTCCGTGGCGGCACATGCACGATAGAGTCCGAATCCGTGGTGATCGGCTATTCCGGGTATTTCATCCCCGCAGACTATGAAATTCCCGAGAATGCCACCAGCGCTATGTCCGTGCCCGTCCTGTGCGGCAAGATACCTGGTCCTGGGATGCTGGATGTCACGATCGATCTTCTGTATCCCGAATCTGCACGGGAATGGCCGGTAGCCATGACGCTGGCAAAAATGGAGGGTAGCGCGCCATCGAAAACACTGCTGACGGTTCCTTCGGCAATCTATGAAACTGGCATCATCACGCAAGTATTGAGCATTACTGAAACCGGGGAGTACCGGCTGTATCTAACGGGAAAAGATGAGCGCCAGGCCGACTTCACGCTCGAAATCCCCATTACCGTGGGAACGAAATGGTATGAGGGCATTGCTCAGCTCTGGCCACTGCTCCTTCTGATCGGGGGCGCCGTTCTTTTCCATATTTTC
>CAZYYR010000375.1:0-1606 GCA_964651465.1 uncultured Nitrosospira sp. | reverse complement strand
CATGCCTTTGCCGAGTATGGGAAGCGTACTTGCGGTACACGTCACCACGATGTCGTGCAGCGGCAACTGTTCGGGAAGCTCGTTCAGCGTGATGACCTGGGCGTTGAAGCGATGCGCCAGAATCTGCGCACGCTCGGCTGTGCGGTTGGCGACGGTGATGCGCTTTGGATGACGGGCGGCAAAATGGCTGGCGCACAATTCGATCATCTCACCGGCGCCGATGAACAGCACGCGTTGCTCGCTGATGTCCCCGAAAATCCGCTCTGCCAGACGTGTCGCTGCCGCAGCCATTGAAACCGAATTGGCACCGATCTCGGTAGAACTGCGCACTTCCTTTGCTACGGAAAACGTTCGCTGAAACAATTTATGCAGCAGCATGCCCAGGGTACCTGCATGCTCCGCCGACTTGACCGCATTTTTCAGCTGACCAAGAATTTGCGGCTCGCCCAGCACCATGGAATCCAGCCCGCTGGCCACGCGAAAGGCATGCTTCACCGCTTTTTCGCGCGGCAACTTGTAAAGGTACGGATCCAGATCACGGGCAGGCAGGTGATGAAAGTCCGCCAGCCAATGCGTTGCTTCGTCGGGCTTCTCCGTGCTGCAATAGACTTCGGTACGATTGCAGGTGGAAACGATTGCCGCCTCCTTTACGAAACGATGACCCACCAGATCCCGCAATGCATCTTCCATCGCGTCTTCCGGGAACGATACCTGCTCGCGCACTTCCAGCGGCGCGGTCTGATGATTGATGCCGAAAGTAAATAACTGCATGGTAGACAAGGTTATAATCCCGGTCCGATTTTTAAAATTTCGTGATTATAGTATTACATGCATTTGAATACCATCAGTAAGAAGAGTTTCTGCTTCGAAGAAAAATATCCTGGATCCCTGATGCGTCTTCGTGCACCTTCTTGCGGAATGCGAGAAACTGGGGCCCAGCCCTTACGGGGACGGCCGGTAGATGAATTGAACTGACTGGTGATGAGGAAGTGTATCGGCCCTGGGATGCCGTCTACCCATGTAGTTGACTAAGGTATTGCTTTTTCAAGCAACTCCTTGAGAAACCCACGCTGCCCGGGAAGAATGCGATCCATCGCTTCCGTTATCTCGAACCACTGTGCACGATCGACTTCCGGAAACTTCTGGATGCGCCCTGATCCTTTAGGCCATTCCATGATGAATGTGTTCGAAACCAGTGCGGAAGGATTCCAGTCGCTTTCGGCCACCCACACATCCACCAGCTTCCCGCTCGGCTGTTTCTGCCGCGCGAGGGGAAGAAACGGTCCCTCTGGCCGATACCCGGTTTCCTCGAAGAACTCCCTCAGCGCCGCATGAAGAGGGTCTTCATCCCCCTCATACTCCCCCTTCGCAATGGACCAGGAACCAGAATCCTTGTTCGCCCAGAAAGGCCCGCCCGGGTGGACAAGCAACACCTCGATGCAACCGTTCCGCCTGCGATAGGGAAGAATGCCGGCACTGGTTTTGGGCATGATACAAGCATCCCTTTTGGCTTACAGCCGCCCTGGAGGCGACAATAGTTTTGCTTGCGCCAGAACCGTCATGACGCTTTCAATCAGGGACAAGATCACTTCATCTTACAGAAAGC
>CAZYYR010000374.1:0-1630 GCA_964651465.1 uncultured Nitrosospira sp. | reverse complement strand
CTACGTTGCTGCGGTATGGCACATGGTTGACTTCGACTTTGCCCACGGCTTTGAAGAGCTCGCCTGCCAGATGGCTGGTAGTTCCTGAGCCAGCGGAGCCGAACGTCAGCGTGCCGGGCGATTTTTGTGCGAGGCCTACCAGGTCGGCAAGGCTGCTGGCAGCAACCGAAGGATTTACCACCAGCACGCCTTCCGCGTCGGCAAGAAAAGCTACGGGTGCAAACTGGGTAAGCGGGTCGTAGGGCATCTTCGCATATATGCTCTTGTTTATTACCTGCGTGCCGATAGTACCTACCGCAAGCGTGTAGCCATCGGCCGGGCTCTTCGCGACAAACTCCATCCCGATTAGGCCACCGGCACCGCTGCGATTGTCCACTACCACCGGTTGTCCCCAGGCTTCATGCAGCTTGTTGGCGACCGTTCGCGCCATCACATCGGTGAAACCGCCAGGGCCGAAAGGCACGATGATGTGAATCGGCTTGGAAGGAAAAGTCTGCGCTGAGGCCAACAATGGCAGGCAGAGCGCGATGAATGCGGTCAGTGCGGCAACTCGGTTTACACAACCAATGAAGTCAAAGAAGCGAGTCTGATGTGCGACGATAGCGGCAGGCCGCTTGTACCTAGATTGCATGAATATCTCCGTTGATCAACGCGATCTTGATGTGTTGTGGGTCCTCCAGGATGGAAGAACCCAAAAATTCTGACGACTTTCTCCTTGTCGGTTTCTATGTCCTCATGAACGGACGCCAAATGAGACCAGATTAGATAGGCCAGCCCAACCAGTCGCATACCGCGCGGCCCATCACCCATTCGAGATCGCTGCTCGATATCCATGGCAACTCCTCGGTGAAGAGCGAAATGGCCTGCGAATAGCTGCACGAAAGGCGCGTCAGATCGGTGCCCCAAAATACGCGTTTCGGGCCATATGCATCGACGACGCGGTGTATAGGATCATGTAAATCCCTGAAGGGATATGGCCACGCTGAGAAGAGTGGAAGTGCGGAAGCTTTGGCTGCGACGTTGGGCCGTGCCGCAAGCCTGCATACCTGGGCTATGGCGTCAAGATCAAGACGAGGTTTTTCGCCAGCCCGGAAGTGAAGCATCAGGTGGTCGAGCGTGATGCGCAGCGATGGGTGGCGGAGCGCGACGTCTTCAAGACGATCGACCGATGCCACATCAGTGCCGGCAGCCAACACCATGAGCGGAATTCCTGCCGCTTCACAGGCCGGCCAGAACCAGTCGACGCTGCCGTCATGCAGCAAGGTCCGGCCGGGTTCGGTCGCGACGTTAATGCGAAAACCCAGCATACCCCGCCGTTCAAGCCAGTTCGGAACCAGTCGGCGGCTTTTCGCATCATCGAGTGCGAGTCGGCCCATTGCCGCGAAGCGCGTCGGATAACGGGCCGTTGCGACCTCGACCACGTCGTTTCGATTGCCTTCATGGGCTGGTGGCACGAGCACAGCGCGGCTGACACCGGCGCTCTCCATCAACGCAAGCAGATCTTCCGCACCAAAAGCAGGTCCAATGGACGTATCGACGTGAGACGATTTTGGCCAGGGCCGGTCGGGTCTGTCCGCGGCCCATACATGAACCTGAGAGTCAACGATGAACATTTTTTTCTAGTCGACCC
>CAZYYR010000373.1:0-1647 GCA_964651465.1 uncultured Nitrosospira sp. | reverse complement strand
AACCCCGTTCGTGACGTATGCCTCCGCCGTCGATCTGATGAAGGAGGTCATGGACGCCTATCCGGATGCATTTTCCGAGGATGACGAGCAGGCCAGTCACGAGCATGACCATGGCCATGGGGGGAACCACACATGATCCGCCGCAACTTCCTCACCGATGCCGATGCCGCGCAGAAATTCATCGACGGCGTGCAGCGGCTCAAGGATCCCGCCCAGTTTCCCTGGCCCGGCCAGGCGGGCCTGTCGATCTACGATACGTTCGTCTTCTGGCATCACCAGTCGATGATGCTGATGACCCCGCCCAGTCAGAACGACCGCAATGCGGCGCACTCAGGCCCGGCATTCCTGCCATGGCACCGGTATTTCCTCATTACGCTCGAAGCGCTTCTGCGGCGTGCTGTGAACGACGACGCGTTCCGCATACCCTACTGGGACTGGACGGCAGACGCGGAACTGAACGAGCCTGCCACCTCGCCCATATGGAGCAATGCCAATCTCGGCCAGTTTGCAGGTTCCAGCTGGCGGGTACGTCTCGAAATGAGCCTGAGAACGGGGGATCTGCGCCGGACGAACCGAACGCTGCAGCGCGATCTCGGCGAGGCAGGGCGGCTGCCGACCCGCACGGGGGTGCGGATGGCCATTCGAGACCAGGCGGCTTACGACACTTCGCCTTTCAGTTCATCATCGTCCGGCGGAATCCGCAACATCGTCGAGGGCTGGGTCGGGCCTGAGCGCATCCACAACAGCGTGCACGTCTGGGTGGGCGGAGACATGTCTTTGTCATCATCCCCCAACGATCCCATATTCTTTCTGCATCACTGCAATGTGGACAGGATCTGGGCCGCGTGGCAGGAACGGCATCCGGACGCCGCCTACCTCCCGGACATGACCGCTTCCGACAGGCTCCAGTTTCACCGCGTCGATGACGCCCTCTACAGCATCTACGAAGAATCGGTCACGCCGCGGGACATGGTCGACTATCAACGCTACTATGAATACGACACCGTTACTGATCTGACCGAACTGGTGACCTGATAAAAATAACGGCCTGAGCAGCCGCCCGAAAGGGCGGCAACCTTTCTCCGTCGCCTCCATGAAAATGCGCTGGTACGGGCTCCACCTGCATCTTCCATGCTGGCAGCCCGCAGGATTTCCAGTACAGCACCGCGAAGGCGATTTATGCAATCACAGATAATCGACATCATCGCATGCACAGAGGCGGGAACCTTGCCCGGGCTCTTTTCCTGCCGCGCGAAAAAGACCCCTGGAGCAGCGGCCTATCGCCAGTTCGACCGCACGACCGGCCAATGGCGCTGCTACACTTGGGCAGAAACCGCCATGCTGGCGGGGCGCTGGAAACGCGCTCTGGAACGGGAAAACCTCGAACCGGCGGAACGGGTCGCGATCCTGCTGCGCAACTCGCTCGAATGGGTGTGCTTCGAACAGGCCGCGCTGGCCCTGCGACTGGTGGTCGTGCCGCTTTATCCGTCGGATTCGGCGGACACCATCGCGTACATCCTGGAAGATTCGGGCGCACGCCTGCTCCTGACAGGAACGCAGCAGCGCTGGGAAACGCTTTCCCGGCACTGCGATCATCTTGCAGGCTTGCAGAAAGTCCTGTTCGTGGAAAAACCGACGGAAGCAACG
>CAZYYR010000372.1:0-1723 GCA_964651465.1 uncultured Nitrosospira sp. | reverse complement strand
ATCATCCCGATTTTAACAGCAACGCGCTCAGCGGAGATATAGTCAGCGCTTCCCTTGGACCATTCTCACGCTTTTTAACGTAGGAGTTTCCTTGAAAATCAAAGCGACTGTTGAAGAAGTATGCTCGCGCATTCCCGGTCCGGTCACCGTAGAGTGGCCCATGGGGGAGCCATTTGCCCTTGCCCTTGCCCATGGCACGATGTCCGTCGAATATTACGCGCCTGTCGGCCACGATCCGCAGACGCCGCATGAGCAGGATGAAATCTATTTCATTCATCGCGGAACGGGTGAACTGGTGATCGAGGGTGAACGACATGCTTTCAAGGCTGGCGACTGCCTCTTTGTCGCGGCCTATGTGGAACACCGCTTTGAAAATTTTTCCAGCGATTTTGGAACATGGGTCGTATTCTGGGGACCGAAAGGCGGGGAAAAAGGGTGACGAGTCCGGGTTAGCAGTTCCATTCGATAGCACCATCGCATGGCCGGGCGCACCGGTCTGACTGGAGGTGATAATTATGAAAGCACTTTCCCTGGATCAACTCGGCCCCCACGAGTCCGCACCTGGTATCGTGGATTTCGGAGTGCTGCTGCCATGGATTTCCGCCCTCGACGGCAATCGGCTGTCCGTGAAAATCATTCATGAGCAGGACCAGTTCATCCAGGCCATCCAGCCGCTCGCTTTCGAATTGCAGCACGATCTTCATCCCGATTACGGCGACAGGTGGACCGGTCAAGTCAATTTCCACACCGCTCGCGATACACAGTCAGGTTCCCATTTCGGTTCACCCGGCCGGCACGTCTACCGCTTCGAACTGCATAACCCGAACAGGGGCGTATTGGACTGGATTGTCGATCCCTATGCGCGCGAGTATGCCGTAGGCAAACTCTCCGCCTTCACGCTCGGCTATGTCCCGTATGCCTGGAGCGAAGCCGAGCGGAACTGGAAAACGCCTGCGCTGCAAGACCTGGTTCTGTACGAACTGAACCTGGCCGAATTCGGCGCAAGCCTGCAGGGCGCCGTCGACCGGCTGGCGTACCTTTCCGACCTCGGTGTGAACGCGCTGTCGGTCATGCCCGTCAGCAACGTATCGCTGGAGGTCGATTGGGGCTATCTGCCCATAGGGTACTTCGGCGTCGACGAACGGTTCGGGAAGCGCGACGATTTCCAGCGCTTCGTGGATGCAGCGCACCAGCATGGGCTGGCGGTCATCGTGGATGCCGTCTATGGCCATACAGGCGAGGATTTTCCCTACGCCAGCCTCTACCGCAGGCTCGAATACCGCGAGAATCCGTTCATGGGTCCGTTTGCCAAGGATTATTTTGGCGCCGGCACGGATTTCAACCGCCCGCTGACCCGCGACTTTTTTTTCAGCGTCAGCCTGCATTGGCTGAAAACCTACCACATCGACGGCTTCCGCTACGATTGCGTGCCGAACTACTGGGATGGGGCGATGGGCGTGGGGTACGCCGGGCTGGTCTATGAAACATATGACGCTGTCAGGCGCTCGATAGCCGGATTTGCGCGATTCGATGCGCCGGATGGCTTGCGGCTCATCCAGGTTGCCGAGCAACTGGAGGCGCCTGAACAGGTACTCGAACAAAGCTACAGCAATGCGACGTGGCAGAATGGGACGTTTGGCGCAGCGACAGCCTGTGCCCGCGGCACGCCGGGAGCAATCGAGAATCTCGGACATCGGCTCGGGGCGCTTGGCTACGTGGAATA
>CAZYYR010000371.1:0-1746 GCA_964651465.1 uncultured Nitrosospira sp. | reverse complement strand
CCCTCGCACTTCTCCCGGAACACGTCTGTCCGCTTGAAAAGGCACATGACCGCAAGTCCTTCGACTGCGGCAACGAAGACCTGAATCGCTATCTGCGCGAGCAGGCGCGGCAAGACGCCGAACGGCGCGTCGCCGCGCCTTTCGTGTTCACGCAGCCGGGTAGCCCAAGAGTGCTCGGCTTCTACACCCTCTCAGCATCCATCATCCCTGTTGATGAGCTACCGCCGGGCCTGATGAAGCGGCTGTCACGCTACGGGCAACTGCCGGTCACGCTGCTTGGCCGGTTGGCCGTGGACCGCTCGGTCGGTGGTCAGGGTGTCGGGGAGTTCCTGCTCGTGGATGCCCTGCGCCGCAGCCTGGAAGCCGCGCAGCAGATCGCGGCCATGGCGGTGATCGTGGATGCGAAGGACGAACGCGCCGAAAGTTTCTATCGGCACTTCGACTTCCAGCCGTTCCAGCAAACCTCATTGCGTCTGTTCCTGCCGATGGGACAGATTGCAAAACTGTTCGCGTAGGCTTCACATAATGAACACCGCCCGCCTCGCTCTCTTCTTAACGACTCAGCTTCGCTAATCCGTAGTGCGGTGAACTGGGTTGACCCGAATAAAGACGGAAAGCATTTTCCCGACAGATCGGTGCAGGCCCATTGCCTCCAATCCGGACCGGCAGGCGGGAAGCGGCAGGAGGAGGCAGGAGATCAGCGGCGGAACTGAGCTCGGTCCTGCACAGGTGCGGACGAGAGTCTGAGCCGGTCGGGAGCCAGGCGTTCGATTCGCAGATTCAGGGTTTCTGCAATGATGCGCAGGGTAGTATCGAATTCGTCCAGCTGGAAACGCCCACTGACCTGTTTCCCTGCAAGACCGGGATCGGACAGGTCGAGCTGAACCGCATGGTAGCGGGCCAGTTCCTGCAGGACCTCCGACAGGGGGTGCCGGTCGAATACCAGCACTCCCTGCCGCCAGTTTGCGATCTCGCCCTGCAGCGCGGTCAGCTGCCATCGATCGTCAGGCGGATGGCCGCTCGCCATTTCCCCACTGCGCAGCAGGAGATTGCGGTCCTCGTGGACGATTTCGATTGCGCCTTCGGCTACCTGCACGGTGAGCTTCCCCGCTGCGTTGCGTACAGAGAAGCGCGTGCCGATGTCCCGGATACGCGTGCCGGCGGCCATGACCAGGAATGGCCGCCAGTCGGGCGCCACGTCCAGGTAGATTTCCCCTGTATCAAGCTCGATCTGGCGCTTGAACCAGCCTTGGGTGACGGTCATGCGCGTGGCCGTATCCAGGTCCATCTGGCTGCCATCGGCAAGGACGATATGGCGCCGTTCGCCTGCTGCCGTCTGCCAGCTCTGGGTCGTGCCAGTCCAGCCATGGTAGAGCAGGGGCAGTGCCGCGAGTGCCAGGACGGCAATGGCCCCTCTGAAATAGCCGGAATTGCGATACCAGGGACGATGATGCCGTGCCCGCCTCAGTTCGCCGGACAATCCGCCCCGAAAACGTTCCAGTGATTGCCAGTCCCTCTCCACGCGAACCCAAGCCGTATCGTGTTCCCGGCTGGCGGCAAGCCAGTCCGCAAGCGCGCGCCGCTCTTCCGCCGAGAGTGTGCGGCTCTGCTGACACGCAAACCAGTAGCGGGCTTTCGCCTCGATATCGGTAGCATCGTCAGGATCGCGGGGTACGTGGGGTCCGTGGGGTCCGTGGGGATAGAGGGGGTCGGGCATGCGGTCTTCTCATAGGCTCTCAACCACAG
>CAZYYR010000370.1:0-1746 GCA_964651465.1 uncultured Nitrosospira sp. | reverse complement strand
GACAGGCTGGTGGTCATGTTTTTCCTCTTGAGCGGAGAAGGGTAATCGGTCGGCATATCATCTACAAATAATGGCGCCAAGTCAAATTTTGAATCACGATCCCCTGATCCCGCTCTGCGGACGGAATCGGGCCATACACCCGCAGCATGCCCGCCACGGTCCGGTGTGAGCTAAACTGCGGGGTTTGTTTTTTCAGAAGGAACCCATGGACGAGCAGTCGAGCCTGCTGACGCTGTTCATCAGCAGCTTTCTTGCTGCCACGCTGCTTCCTGGCGGCTCGGAAGCGGTACTGTTCGGCGTGCTGACGGCCTACCCCGAGATTTTGTGGCCGGCACTGGCGTATGCGTCGGTAGGCAACACGCTGGGCGGCATGAGTTCATACGCCATCGGCCTGTTCATCCCCGATGAAAAAACGCTGCTGAAGAGATTCGGAGGGAACGTGCGGGGTCTGGAATGGGTGCGCAAGTACGGCAGCCCTATCCTGCTGCTCGCCTGGGCACCCATCATCGGCGATGTGTTATGCGTGGCTGCGGGCTGGCTGCGCATCAACTGGTTCCTGGCTATGCTGTTCATGGCCATCGGAAAGTTCGCCCGCTACTGGGTAATCGCCGCCGCCATGACGCAGTCCTGATTGCGGGCGCAGGCGGGAAGCGGAGGCACCGCGGCGCGGGAAAGAAGCAGCCTCGTCACCTGTTGCTGGCGGCCGGACGAAGCCTTCCTGTTACCTCGTCATATCAGGCCAGGAAACGCTTTGGCATTGTCACTTGTTGAGGAGTTTCTGCAATTCTCCGCTCTGGTACATTTCTGTCATGATATCCGAGCCGCCGACAAATTCCCCATTGACATAGAGCTGCGGAATGGTGGGCCAGTTGGAATAATCCTTTATTCCCTGCCGGATCTCCGGCTCGGAAAGCACATCCACGGCGAAGATGTCTTCCACCCCGCAGGCATTGAGCACCTTGACCGCATGAGCGGAAAAACCGCATTGGGGGGCTTCCGGGGAGCCTTTCATATAAAGTACGACGGGATGTCCCGTAACCTGCTGCCTGATCGTTTCCTGTGTGTCCATGTCTGCTCCTTCTCCGTAAATTCTAAATTTATATGCAGGTTCGCCCGAGAACGAAGTACATTCGGAAAAACCGGCGTCACTGGTCACTCTTGACTATTCTAACAGCTTCTTTGACAGGACTTCCAAGCCATCCTCCACTGACCCGCATTATGCCCGCCAGATCGGGACTGGAAAAGACACGGACAAGCCCTGCTTCGACCAGCAGGCGCCGGCACGCTTCCGCCTGGTCGTAGCCGTGTTCCAGCAACAGGGCACCTCCCTCGTTCAGGTAACCGGGAGCAGCCGCAATGATGGATCGAATGCATGCAAGGCCGAGATCAGCCGCCGCCAGGGCAAGGCGTGGCTCGAAGCGCAGATCTCCCCGTGCCAGGTGAGGATCGCTCTCTGCGATGTAAGGCGGGTTGGATACCACGAAATCGAATTTTTCCCCGGCAAGACCGGTGAACCAGTCTGCTTCGAGCAAATGCACGTTGCTCGCATCGAACTGGCTCGCATTCATTCTCGCAACGGTGAGGGCAGCGGCAGAAATGTCCACTGCCGTGACCGCCGCCAGCGGGCGATGTTTTGCAATGCTGAGCGCGATGGCCCCGCTGCCGGTCCCGAGATCGAGAATTCTGCACGGAATATCCCCAGCGATGGATGCCAGGGCAAGGTCTACCAGCAATTCCGTTTCAGGG
>CAZYYR010000369.1:0-1754 GCA_964651465.1 uncultured Nitrosospira sp. | reverse complement strand
TGGAGCATGATGAACATGTTCGGGGTGCGGCATACGGCACTGGGCAAATCGGGCGATTTCATCGGCTTGCTGAATAACAGCCTGTTCTACAGTTATACAGAAAAGTTTTCGGTGGGGATCGAACTGAACAGCGAGATCGGCGAACACAGGTGGCGGTACCGGCTGACTCCCCAGCTTCAATACGCGTTCGGCAAGAAAGCGGTATTCCAGTTTGGCGGGGGCCCCTCGCAGCTGAACCGGGAGAGGACCGACTGGCTGATCACATCGCGCCTCGTATACAGCTTCTAGCGGCATCCCGGCCGTCCCCGCGAAAGCCCGCCATCCAGTGGCGCCCCTGGTATATCAGGCATGTCAGGATTGAGAGGCCCCTTCGGGAAGCATACACTATCGCTTCCGGATCAGCCGGACGCGCAAAATCTTATCTACACCCTCGATCATGCTTTCAATTCTGGCTTTGACCCTCAAGAAAACCATCACGTTATTCGTGCTGATGGGCCCTGTTTCCATGATCCCGGTATTTCTCGCCGCTACCGAGGGATTCGACTTGCACAGCAGGAACCGCTTCGCCCGGACCATAGGGCTCAGCGTGACCATCGCATTGCTGGTGGCAACATTCCTGGGAATGCCCATCCTGGGACTGCTCGGCGTATCGATGGGGTCGATGCAGGTTGGCGGAGGGGTCATTGTCCTGCTGCTGGCGATCGCGATGATCCTTGGGAAGGAATCGAATTTCAAGGGCTCACCCGTCATCGTCAATGACCAGGGGGTTCGGCAAGCCGCCATCATTCCCCTGGCCGTACCGTTGCTGGCCGGTCCGGCCGCATTCAGCTATGTCATGGGCAACAGCGCATGGCAGACCACCGCCGATCTGATCCATGTGCTCGCCCCCCTCCTTCTCGCGGGTGTCGTATGCTGGATAACGTTTTATATGGCGAGCCAGGCGGAAAAGAGGATCCGGCAATCGACGCTGGACGTGATACAGCGTGTCGGGGGATTCATTCTCGCAGCGATGGCGGTAGAGATGATGGCCACAGGGTTGCGTGGACTGTTTCCGATACTTGCGGGGTAGCGCAAGTTTCCGCCGGCCAGGACCCGATGGGCAGAATGTGGCCGCGATCGATCTCGTCGATTGAATTCTTCCAGCCAATCCGGCAGGCTCGCTCCAACTGTATTCCACCGCACAGATTCAGCTCGCGGAAAGCGTGAGACTGGGTGAGACTGGAAGCGGCACGTCCCTTCCATGCCGATTTCATGCGAGCACTTTACGTTCCCATGGCCGTTTCCCCGTCATTCGCCCGAAACCGTTTTCTGCAGGCCTTGGTTGCAGGCTACGCTCTGGTATGGGTTGTCACCGCCATCGGCCCGCTCGACTGGTCGGTATGGGCGATCGAAAACATCCTGGTTGTCGTTCTCCTTGCCATCCTCGCAGGGACTTATCGGCGGTTTCCTTTCTCGAACCTTTCCTATCTGCTGATTGCGCTTTTTCTCGGCCTGCATGCCGTGGGTGCGCATACCGGTTATGCGCAGTCTCCGGTCGGCTTCTGGCTGAGGGACCTGTTCAACCTGAACCGGAACCCGTACGACCGGGTCATTCATTTTGCATTCGGGCTACTGCTGGCGTATCCCTTCCATGAGCTTCTGATCCGTACCAGCAGGCTGCGCGGGTGGGTGGCGCACTGGTCTCCCGTCTGCCTCATTCTGGCAGCGAGTGTCGGGTTCGAAGTGATGGAGTCGTGGGTGGCGGAGATCGTCAG
>CAZYYR010000368.1:0-1763 GCA_964651465.1 uncultured Nitrosospira sp. | reverse complement strand
CGATGAGCCGGAACCGCAGCAGCGGGGCATCCGCCAGGAAGTGCCGCCTGGCGGTAACGCTGTGCTCGATCGAAGGTGCGAGCAGGTTCAGAAGAAGCTCGACGCCTGCCTTTTTTCTGTTGAGATCATCCTGCAGGTAGGCGTAGAGCTTTTCATAGCGCAGATCCAGTTCCACTGCCATGCAGACGAGCAGGATGTCGACATCCGTATCGCTCAGCCCGAAGTGTTCGCGCACCCGCTCGAGCCGCAGCTCGATGCCATCGCTCCGGCTCTTTTGTCGGCGTTCCCGAAGCCCTGCTTCGAGCACCTGGAGCCGTGCTTCCGGGTCGGCATCGACTCCGGGTGCGGGCGCCAGCCATTGCGGCATGCCAACCGGCTTGCGCAGCAGCGCCTCGACTTCTTCCTGGGAAATGTACAGGCCGCGGAACTGCTCGTCTTCTGTTTGCAGCTTGAGGCGCCGTGCAATCTGCAGACGAATGAGGAGGTCGACACGTTCCATCTCCGCGAGGAGGTGTGTCAAAGAATCTGCGAAACCTTCCATGCCGGTTCCTTTATCCGTCTCGCCGGGAGTGGCGGCCGGTCGACCTAAAGCCAATAGGATACTTCCACCGCCACGAGAGAAACGCTGCAATAGGACGTGCTGCGAATTTCGACGGACAGGGTGTTCATCTCGGCGTCCAGATGCCCTTCGGCAATTTCATACGTCACATCATAGGGGCCGCCCGATATCTGCTGCGCCACCAGCTTGTCGCCATCCTCCTTGCCTACGTGCTTCTTGCTACGGGGATCCCATCCTCCCCGAAGGAGCGTGACGGTCAGTTTTTTATCGTTCGACTCTCCCGCGATTCTCAGCCGATGGACGCGGGTCACGCCAGGCTGCAAGGGAATGCCCATCGTTCCTCCGGCTCCCTTGGTATTGGGGCTGCCATCCTCGTTTTCTTTATGCGCCCGGGCTTCAGTAATGCCCACCCGGAATGCAGGCTGGGCATTTTCCTGATCCTGCGGTATCTCGATGGGTCGGAAGGGCATGCGCAGCCACCCCTTGCGCAGGTTTTCATCGAGTATTTCGGCAGTGACGGAACCGGGCGAAAGCAAGGTACGCAGTTGCCGCCGTCCGGCCGTGCCGATCGATTCCGGCTTGAGCTTGCCGCGGGCATCGAGCTGCACCGTGGCAAGCGCGACGGCAGCTTCTTCCGTTCCGGTCGAAGCTGCCAGCACCCCGTAGCATTCGATTCGCGGCCGGTCTTTCGAAGGTTGCTCCGTTTCATAGCTTGCCGTGACATACAGCAGCGACGAGGGAGGAAAAGCCGAAAGCTCGAGCGTTTCCGCTTCATTGATCAGAATCTCGCGGCCCCTGCCGTCCACGGCATAGCCCGCGCTTATGCTCACGGATGAATCGCCCGCCGCCGTCACTTCCAGGCCGCGTACGACGCCCCATCCGTGCAGGTTCAGGTTATGGCGGGCACGGTCATCGATATGGAATTTCTGTTCATCGACGAAATCGTCCTTGAGCAGCAATTGCCCCTGGAAATATGCAGGCTTCTTGCTGATTAGCTGTTTTTTTCGCATTTTGTCTCTCCCCCGGCGGGAATCCTTCCCGATCAAGCATTGCTACCGATCCAACTGCATTCTTTGGGTCAACTTCACCGAATCATCCAAGTCGTCCATCGGCAACATGTGCCACGTTCCTTGCAAATACTTCGTGATTCGCACTATCAAACCGTATATCTGCCACCGCGATCCCGGGTGGAGAAATTCAGGCG
>CAZYYR010000367.1:0-1776 GCA_964651465.1 uncultured Nitrosospira sp. | reverse complement strand
GTTTTCACGATCATCTCCATTGATTAGGGCCTGCTAACACTTGTTCGCACGCCGCGATGGTGACGGAATTCAGCCGGAATGGGGCACGTGCAGCGCAGCAGAGCAGGCTCTGTAAGCGGCGAATAACCATGGGCTGGGCGAAAAATCCGTCCCATCTCGCCGGGTTGGGCACGAAAAAAACGGGCGCGGCGTTGCAAAGCTTGGTCATCGGGATGCTGTGCCCTGTGCTTTGCGCCTTACCCTCACTGCTTTTCGCACAGTAACGCAGGTGCGAAACCAAGTGTCAACAGGCCCCAGGCCACACAGGTATCACGGACGGTGCCTGCGCGATCCCAGCGAATCCAGTACCGACGGCAGAATCTGACGCATCACCAATGTCCTCGCGCCACTTCCCAGTATTCCCGCGGTAAGGGCGATGCCGCCTTTCACCACCCTTCCCAGAGGTTTGCACGGTATGAGCGCCAATGCGGCCACCATACCCATCGATGCGTAATATGGATGGCGTGCGATGAACCTGAACGTGCGACTGCGGGGAAATACCCCCCCGTCGTCCACCATGGGGTGTCGCTCCCGCTTGGCCAACCTGGAGCGGTAGCTGTTCCGGCTGGCGTCCATGCGCGTCAACAGCGCATCCCTTTCATTTTCGAGGGGCGTACTCATATGATTTCTTTCATCAGCTTGATGTCCTGCTGCAATTCCTCTTGAACCGAGTCGAATGCAGAAACGGAATCTGCCCGGTTCGGGGCTGCCATGAAAAACACGAAGGTCGCCACGGCATAGAAGGCGGCCACGCCCCATGCGGAGACCACCCGATAGGGTGTATCCCAGCAGGTAACGATGATGGCCAGACCCGTGAAGATGAGACTCAGGACCGCAAACACGGCTATCATCGCATAGCTGATAATCTGCTTCTTGAAGTTCTGGCCCTGAATCGCTGCCGATATTTTCAACAGTTCCAGGTAGTCACCCACCCGTTCCAAAACGAGTGTGCCGAGTTGTCGGGCTTTTCTGATGCTCTCAAACATGGCTTTATCTCGACTGATGTGACGGGCGAACCGGATCAGCGACGCGTCAGCAGTAATCCGATCAGAAAGCCGATTCCTGCAGCATAGCCGACGGATTGCAGCGGATGTTCCTTGATGCAATCCCGCGTGCATTCCACACCATGGTCGAACTGCTCGCGAGCGTCGTAAGCCAGATCTCTGGCAGCCTCACGGGTATCGGCAATTCTCTCCATCAGCTTTTCCTTGGCCCGTTCCAGGTCGATATCCGACAAGTTGGGAATGCGGGAAATCAGGTCGTCCAGATCCGCTCTGAGATTTGTAAGCTCGTCCCTGGCTACTGCTCCTACCTCTTTTCCCGCCGATTTCGCCGCGCTCCCCACACGTTGTGCAGCCTCGCCGACGTGCCGTGCCGCATTTTCCCCCGCCGCTTTCAGGTCATCCGTGTTATTCGTGGAATTATCCGGTTCCATAGACTGCTCCTTTGCTTATTTGGTTGGAAAGAAAAACGGCGCATGCGCCGCTCTGTCGCTGCGATTCACCAGTATTGTGAAGCGGGAGGATATGGTCTGTTCGCTTAGCCACATTTGAAACACATTTGAGCTACCTATGTATGAACAATGCTGTCCCGGGGCATATTCATTGACGCTGTTTCCTGCCGCGGCCGTACGAACGGAAGCATGATTATATTCGCACGGCTTCAAATTGAGCGAGTCCGGACAAAAATGCTATAATTCTGCGCCAACCCGGCCTTGCGGTTCATTCTCTTGCAATT
>CAZYYR010000366.1:0-1794 GCA_964651465.1 uncultured Nitrosospira sp. | reverse complement strand
GGCATACTGCACGCCCGCCTGAGCGCGGGCATGAATCCATTGCACCGTTTCGTGCTGGCCTCCTATGGGTATACGCTCGGCCTGCTCGATGAAATACTGCCGGCTGACGGGACCGTTCGCGCGGAATGCGGCGAACTGCAATTGGCATACTCAGCGGAAGAGGAGAAACGCATCGGCAGGCTGGCCGCGCTCGGCTGGTCGCCGCACATACTGCGACAGGTGGATGCAAGGGAAGCCTCCCGTCTGGCCGGCATCGAGCTGCCGCATGGCGGGATCTGGTTTCCCGCCAGCGGCTGGCTGGTCCCGCCCAGGTTGTGCACGACGTTTGTGACCAGGCCGGAGATCACGCTGCGTACGGGACATCGGGTGGAATCATTGGCAAAAATAGAGGAGGGCTGGCGCGCAACGGGCATAGACCAGCGCGAACAGCGCTGGGCATGTGAAGCGAGGATAGCGGTCATCTGTACCGGCTACCAGGTGAAATCGTTCGCACCGTGGGCAGGCCTGCCGTTGACGCCCGTGCGCGGACAGATCACCCTGGTTCCCTCAACTCCTTACAGCGCGAACCTTCGCACCATTGTCTCTGCCGGGGGGTATCTGGCCCCTGCCTCTTCGGGGCGTCACCTGGTGGGCGCAACCCACGACTTCAACGATGAGAGAACGGACCTGCGCGTCGCCGATCACGCCAGGAATCTGTCCGGGCTCACCGATATCTCTCCGGAACTCTGTCGGCAGATCAATGCGGACTCGCTGAGTATCACCCAATTAGGTGGCCGGGCATCGGTGAGGGCTTCTGTTCCGGGGGCGATGCCGCTGGTGGGCGAATTGCTGCCCGGACTTCACACCAGTCTCGGTCACGGGACACGAGGGCTTCTTACCGCTGCCCTTTCCGGTGAACTGATTGCGGCGCAGGCATGTGGCCAGCTTCCGCCCTTGCCCTGTACACTGATCAAGAAGCTGTCTCCTGCATTAAGGAAGCGCTGAACGAATCTCCTAAGAAAGGATATGGTTGTACTTGAGTCCAATGGGCAAAAGGCGTGAAACCCGGTAGAATTCCTTCACGTTTCCTGGATAAATCCGCGGTGCATCAGACCTGAGGCTGGTCCGCATCGTTATCCCGGGAACCAATCCAGACGATTCCACAATAACTGACGGAAAGCGAGTATCAACGCTTACTGAGGTACAGAAGCCCTATGAACGCAAAACCCAAGCGCGAACCGCTGCAGTCTGCACAATCCAGCATGCCAGCAGCACAGTCACTGCCACTCATGCCGATCGGTTGCTGGAGAAGTGCCGCGATCGGCGTCACCGCTTATGTGTTCGAAGAATCGGAAGCGACTATACGCCAATCAGGCCTTGTGCCTGACTGGATCAATTTTCCCACTGACCCGGGTAATGGCGTTGCTGTGCCAGCCCATCATGACTTTCCCAATTACCTGAAACTCCTCAGACTGCAGAGTGGCGACCTCCGCCTTGTCATCGACGTTCGCGCCGTGCTGCAGGACGACACCCCCTTCAGGCAATTCCTGGGCGGATTGACGGCGGATACCAGCCTTTCACTGGTGAGAAGAGAATCCGCCTGATATCGAATGTACGGAGGGGCGAACCCGCCCCATCCATCACAGGTTAACCCGATTGCGTCGAAAACCTGTGTTGCCGGTAAAAAAATGTGGCTCCCTTGAAAGCCGCATGAATCATGCATCCAGCTCTCGATAGCATCATGCGGTCAGCCAAACCCTACTGATGATCCCAAGCATCACAGCCTTTGAACGGTCGCCCGACCGCGGCAAGGGT
>CAZYYR010000365.1:0-1805 GCA_964651465.1 uncultured Nitrosospira sp. | reverse complement strand
GGCAAGAAAAACGACATCCGCCCCTTTCAGCGCCGCAGCGAGATCGGCGCCAATCACGTCTATTGCGCCCAGCGCGAGTGCGCGCTGCATATTTTCGCGGCTGCGTCCCACGCCGACGATGTGCCGGACCCTGCCTGCCTTGCGCAAGGCCAGCGCGTACGAGGCGCCAATCAGGCCGACGCCGATAATCACCAGTTTGTTGATCCCGCCGTTCACCATATAAGTTGAGGCCGGCTTATATCAGAACAGCTGCTGCCGGGGGATCTGATGAATCCAGGCAGGCCTGCGCAGAAAATTCCCATTACAGGCTTCGCCCTATGACCTCCGCGATGCCTCGCAGAGATGTCATGAGATCCTTGAATTCCTGCGGGTTCAACGCCTGATCCGCGTCGCACCAAGCTTCGCACGGGTTCGGATGCATTTCCACCAGCAGGCCATCCGCGCCTGCGGCGATGGCGGCACGGGAAAGTGCGGGAACCATCCATGCTTTCCCGCCTGCATGGGAAGGATCCACGATCACCGGCAGGTGGGTTTCCTTTTTCAATACCGGAATGCAGGTCACATCCATTACGTTGCGATAGGCCGTCTCGAAGGTGCGGATGCCGCGCTCGCAGAAAATGATATTGTGGTTACCGCCCGCGGCGATGTATTCCGCCGCCATCAGCCACTCGGAAACCGTCGCCGACATGCCGCGCTTGAGTATTACCGGCTTGTTGATCCGCCCGACTTCCTTCAGCAGCTCAAAGTTCTGCATGCTGCGGGTCCCGATCTGGATCACATCCACGTCATACTTGAGAAATGTATCAAGCATGCGCGCATCCATGAGTTCGGTGACGATGCGCAGGTCATGCTTGTCCGCTGCATTGCGAAACATCCGCAGCCCTTCTTCGCCGTTTCCCTGAAACGTATAAGGGCTGGTACGCGGCTTGAATGCGCCGCCACGCATCAGCTTGCACCCTGCTGCCGAGACATGCTCGGCGGATATATCCATCTGCTCCTGCGTTTCCACCGAACACGGGCCGCCGATCACCTGCACCTGGCCGCCGCCGATCGGCACGCCGCCCACATCGACTATCGAGTCATGCTTATGCCATTCGCGCGAGATGATCTTGTACTGCTTGACGATATGCATGGAATATTCGACCCCGCCCAGGGAATCGAACATTTCAGGCTGGAGCGAGCGCTCATTGCCGACGGCGCCAATAACCGTCCGCTCGGTCCCGCGCGATACATTCGCATAGAGACCGAAGCTTTCGATTTTCGTGACGACCGCACCGATTTGCTCATCGGTGGCGTCGCTGTTCATTACGATGATCACGGAAGAGTCCCCTTATTCCTTATTTCTTAATCGCTTATCCCGCCATACCGGATGCAACCCCTGGAGCGGCCTGGCCGATCACCTCGTGGGCGAATTTTTCTCGCGATGCTTCCAGGGCAATTTCGAGCGCATCCAGGAATTTCTGATTTTCTGATTCGAGCCCGACGGTTACGCGCAGGTGCTCCGGCATTTCATAAATGCCGATGGGGCGTACGATGATGCCTTGCTTCAGCAGGCTCTCATTGACAGCCTTGACATCGCCTCGCACGCGGAAGCTCAGGAAATTGCCGTACGATGGAATATATTCGATGCCCAGTCGGCGCAACCCGGTGGTGATCTGGAGCATGCCCGCCTGGTTGAGCGCGTACGAGCGTTTCACGAATTCTTCGTCATCCAGCGCAGCCACGGCACCGGCAAGTCCGACGCTGTTCACATTGAATGGCTGACGTACCCGGTTCATCAGGCCGCTTACATCCGGATGTGCCAG
>CAZYYR010000364.1:0-1809 GCA_964651465.1 uncultured Nitrosospira sp. | reverse complement strand
GCGCGGCCTGGCATCCCCTCCGCTGCCCGATCCCGCTTCGCGGGGCCCCTCGGGCGACGCTCCGGGGCGCCACAGCGTTGCACTCCTTGGCATCGTAGTCCCAGCTACGACCTGCGTCGCGCGCCTTATGATCATCCCGATTTTAACAGCAACGCGCTCAACGAGGATTTGTTCAGCGCTTCCCTTGCAGGCATGTTGGAGGAAATACTTGTTTCAATCCCATGGAAGAACAAACAATATTCAGGACGAAGGGTCACAGACGGTGATCCAGTGGCAGTGTCGATTCTATGATCTATAAACAAGAACGCCTGAACCAGATAACAACCGAACAGGAGCATAAAATGGACAATTCTTTCAGGTACAACCGGCTCTCCAAGGATGACGCAGCCCTGCTTATGGTGGATCACCAGTCGGGCCTGATCTCATTGGTGCAGGACTTGCCTCCCAATGAGTTCAAGAATAACGTGCTCGCGCTGGCAGCCTGCGGCAAGTATTTCAAGTTGCCGACGGTTCTCACGACAAGTTTCGAGAGTGGCCCCAATGGCCCGCTGGTTCCGGAACTCAAGGAAACTTTCCCTGACGCTCAGTATATTGAGCGTCCAGGCCAAATCAACGCCTGGGATAATGAGGATTTTGTCAACGCTGTCAAAAGCACCGGGCGCAAGCAACTCATCATTGCGGGCGTGGTAACCGAGGTTTGTGTAGCGTTTCCTGCACTGTCCGCTGTCGAGGCGGGCTACGAGGTGTTCGTGGTCACCGATGCCTCGGGCACCTTCAACGACATAACGCGCCACGCGGCGTGGTTACGCATGCAGGCAGCCGGTTACAGATGATGAGCTGGTTCGGCGTTGCCAGTGAACTGCACCGGGATTGGCGCAATGACGTGGAAGGTCTCGGCGCCTTGTTGTCGAATCACATTCCGAACTACCGGAACCTTATGACAAGCTATTTCACCATCACCAGTCGTCAACAAACGAGGTAGGAGGAGTTGAGATCACCGCCGCCGGGGATCGCCCTGTTCTCCGGGACGAAGGTAGGATTCATATCAGAGGTGACTCATGAGCAATACCGCTGATATGCGCCACCACCGCATTCTGCAGGGAGCTGGGGCGTTCATCCTGCTATCAAAAGTAGGCATGCTTATCGCAGCGTCGTGAAACCAGCCAATGAGCCGTCCTATAATAAATAAAGCCAGGTTGAAGCATTCATGCGCCGCGTGCCGATCAACTGATGAGGAATAACAGCAAACTTCCTTTTGTCGTTGTTCAAAGCCTGCAATCCGACATCAGGCTCATAAACCGCGAATCCCTGCCCGCCCGCCTTCACCGGCAGCCACTCTGCATCCGTTTTCAGGATCAGGGGAAGCGGGACTGAGCAGCCATATCTTCATATCGATGCTCCTGGGTGTGCCACGCCGATACTGGTGATTCGTGTGCATGGCTTCACATGCGCGGCCAGGATTACCGTTCTGTACACCTCTCGATAATATCGCCCGTCGTAGCGTCGTTTTCATGGCGGAAGAGGGTACCCGTCGAGCCTGGTCCCATGCCCTTCGTCCACCATTCCAGACCTCCACCGACATAGCGTGCGCCGCTCGCCGAAATGGCAATGGTCATTTCGCGTACCGTACCGGCGTACCGCACGATGGCGGTCGTACCGGAGCGATAGACAGCGTCGATGCCGTGACCGCTTTCGCACAGGTATGAAATGCTTTTCCCACCAGCAGCGATCCCATGTGCGGCAGACGTGCCGTCCGCAGAAAGATGTATGCAACCGGTCAGGGCGATCACCAGAAAAGGGATGACGCAC
>CAZYYR010000363.1:0-1810 GCA_964651465.1 uncultured Nitrosospira sp. | reverse complement strand
AGCTGACGCGCCACTCCAGATCCCAGGAGTGGCGTTTTTACATCCGCAAGAGGCTTACACTAATTTCACAAATGTGTCAGAATTACTCTTTTACCGAGCCTGTTTTTGAGTGAATTGGGGTGAATTGACATATCGCCACGAGGGGAATATGGGAATTCCAATTGAACTGGACCATAACAGTCATCAATCTCTGCAGGGTCAGATTTTCGATCAGTTGCGCCATCTCATACTGGGCGGGAAATTGAAACCGGGCACCCTCATTCCCGCAAGCCGGATGCTCGCGGACCAACTGGGTATATCCCGCAACACCGTCCTGCTCGTTTACGACCGCTTGATTGCCGAAGGGTATCTTCAGGCACGCAAAGCGATCGGGACATATGTAAATTTCGAGCTTCCCGAAACCTGCCTGGCAGCAACTCGAAAGATTGCCATTGCAGTGCCTCCCCCGCGGGAGACGAAGCGCCCCATGATTCCCTTCAACACTCAGGTGCAGGCAAGGGATCCCGCGGAGCGTCTGGACTTTGACTTCTGTCCGGACCGTATCGGGCTGGACCTGTTCCCCGACAAGATATGGCGCCGTTTTGTCAACAGGGCTTTCAATTCGGCCGAAACCTATTTTACGGAATGCTGTGATCCAGGTGGCCTGCACCAGTTGCAGGAGGTCATTGCCGCTCATCTGGGCGTAGCCCGGGGAATCAACGTTTCCCCCGACCAGGTCATTATCACGGCCGGCTCCCAGGAAGGCCTGAATCTGGCAGCCAGGCTGCTGGTCAAGGAAGGCACGTTGGTCGCTACCGAAAACCCTTGCTACCGCGGTGCCGCGTCTTTATTCAAGAGTTTCTATGCAAAACTGGTCAAGGTGCCTGTTGACGAATCCGGGCTGGATGTGGATCAATTGCCCAGGAGTGGAGTCGCCCTCCTCTATGTGACGCCCTCTCACCAGTTTCCCCTCGGCTTTACGCTGGCAATCGAACGACGGCTTAAACTTCTGGATTGGGCCAGGCGTTGCGGTGCTTTTATCATAGAAGACGATTATGATTCCGATTTCCGATATCGCGGATCGCCTCTGACTGCACTCATGGGGCTCGACGATTACGGGTGCGTGATGTATCTGGGAACGTTTTCGAAATCGATGGGAGCGGGATTGCGATTGGGCTACCTTGTCGTACCCAAGGCATTGATTTCTCCGGCACGCACCGCCAAGGCTTTACTGAATAACGGACATGGCTGGCTGGACCAGGCAGCCATGTCGGAATTTATCCGTAGCGGGGCTTACGGCAACCATTTGCGACGGATGCGTAATGTCTACTGCAAGCGGCGCGACTGCCTCGTGGAGTCATTGCGTGAATCTTTTGGGGCGGTCCAGCTTTCCGGCCTGGAGAGCGGCCTGCACCTTACATGGCATCTGCCGGACAGCTATCCGAGCGCATCGGAGCTTCGGGAGATCGCTCTACGCAATGGAGTCGGTATTTATACCGTAGGATCCGGTACCGGATATGATTACGGAAACTGCGATTATAGCGCTCGTACCCTTGTACTGGGTTTTTCCTCTCTCAATGAATATCAGATTCGGGCAGGTATCCGGCGCCTGGCTGATGCGCTTTCCTGCCTGTCCGTGAAACCTGCCCGCCCCGGGACCGGGACACGTACTGGTGAAACCAGCATTATTTCTCTGATCAGCAGCGCCGAGATCTGATTTCCGTATCTTCCCGCCTGCGGGAAGATACGGAAACCCTCTTTTTCCCAACGAATCGACCAAAAAAACACCGATCCCCTGCCCGTCTGGTAGACGGCGGCGGACCGGTGCATG
>CAZYYR010000362.1:0-1819 GCA_964651465.1 uncultured Nitrosospira sp. | reverse complement strand
CCGCGATTTGTCGCGGGGATTCTCGGGCCCACCACCAAGACCGCCTCCATCTCGCCCGATGTGAACGACCCGGGATTTCGCGGCATTACTTTCGATCAGCTGGTGGCGGACTATTCCGAATCCATTCGCGGCCTGCTGGACGGCGGCGCGGACATTCTCCTGGTGGAAACCATATTCGATACGCTCAACGCCAAGGCGGCGCTGTTTGCGATCGATCAGTATTTCGAAACGCACGGGGTGCGGGTGCCGATCATGATTTCGGCCACCATCACCGACGCCTCGGGACGCACGCTTTCGGGGCAGACTCCCGAAGCATTCTGGAATTCGGTGTCACATGCCCGCCCGTTGTCGGTCGGACTCAACTGCGCACTGGGCGCCGAACTGATGCGGCCTTATGTCGAGGAGCTTTCCCGGGTTGCAGGCGTCTATGTCAGCGCCCATCCCAACGCCGGACTGCCCAACCCGCTGGCCGAGACGGGCTATGACGAATCGCCGGAATATACGGCGGGGCTGATAAAAGGCTACGCGGAGTCCGGGTTCGTCAATATCGTCGGTGGTTGCTGCGGCACCACGCCCGCGCATATCAGAGCCATCGCCGATTCCATCCGCCCCTTCCTGCCGCGCGTCGTGCCGGACCTCCCTAAAAAGCTGCGGCTGTCGGGCCTGGAACCGCTCACTATCGGCGACGATTCATTGTTCGTGAATGTGGGCGAACGGACCAATGTGACCGGTTCGAAAGCATTCGCCCGCCTGATACTGGGCAATAACTACGCGGAAGCTTTGACCGTAGGCCGCAGCCAGGTGGAGAATGGGGCGCAGATCATCGACATCAACATGGATGAGGCAATGCTCGATTCGCAGAAGGCGATGGTGACATTCCTCAACCTGGTCGCTTCCGAGCCGGATATCAGCCGCGTGCCGATCATGATCGATTCGAGCAAGTGGTCGGTGATCGAGGCAGGACTGAAGTGCGTGCAGGGCAAGGCGATCATCAACTCCATCAGCCTGAAGGAAGGCGAAGCGGAATTCATCGAGCACGCAAAGCTTGCACGCCGTTATGGAGCGGCGGTCATCGTGATGGCCTTCGATGAAACGGGCCAGGCCGATACGCTGGAACGCAAGGTGGAGATCTGCACGCGCTGCTATCATATCCTTGTCGACAAGGTCGGCCTCCCGCCTGAAGACATCATTTTCGACCCGAACGTTTTTGCGATCGCCACCGGCATCGAAGAGCACAACAACTACGGCGTCGACTTCATCGAGGCCGCGCGCATCATCAGGCAGACGCTGCCCTATGCCAAGATCAGCGGCGGCGTATCCAATGTGTCCTTTTCCTTCCGCGGCAACGAGCCGGTGCGCGAGGCGATTCATACGGCTTTTCTCTACCATGCCGTTCGCGCCGGAATGACGATGGGCATCGTCAACGCCGGTCAACTGGGCGTCTACTCCGATATCCCCAAAGATTTGCTGGAACGGGTAGAGGACGTGCTGCTCAACCGGCCACCGAGCGAAGGCGGGGACACGAGTGCAACCGAGCGGCTGGTCGAATTCGCCGAAACGTTCAAGGGGCAGAGCAAGGAAAGTACGGAGGACCTCGGCTGGCGCAACGGCTCGGTGCAGGAACGCCTGACCCATGCGCTGGTGAAAGGCATCACCACCTATATCGTGGAAGACACGGAAGAGGCCCGGCTCGAAATCGACAGGGAAGGCGGGCGTCCGATCCAGGTCATCGAGGGTCCGCTGATGAACGGCATGAACGTGGTGGGCGACCTGTTCGGCTCGGGCAAGATGTTCCTGCCGCAGGTGGTCAAGTCGGCGC
>CAZYYR010000361.1:0-1860 GCA_964651465.1 uncultured Nitrosospira sp. | reverse complement strand
TTCGGGTCGCGACAAATCGCAATGGTTGTTCTAGTCATGGTCCCGCTACTTCAGGTAGCGGTTTAAAAATGTACCCTCCGCCCAATCGTAGACTTCAGAGGCAAGAATGGAACCAGCCCGATATCCGCCTATACCGCCAATTATGCAACCCCCCAATCCACCGGCCGCCGTTCCCAATGGCGATGCCAATGTGCCAATTGCGGCGCCTCCAGCTCCAATTACCTTGCAGCCTGCCCAAGCGCCTGCCCATCCGGCCACCACCTCCGAAGCACGCTTCAAGGACTGGCTGGCCTGTACAATCGAAACGATATCGATCGCCATACCGGCCACTCCTACTACGCGCCCTGCATGGCGGAAATATTTCGCCGTATGATAAGTGGTCGATCCGGACCTGCCTGCAACAGAGTGGTCCGCAATACTGAAGTCAGCGAATGTACCTTTCTGATTCCAGTGGTAATCGATGGTATTGGTTCTTGAATTGAACCCATAGTCGAGCCGGAGATGTCGCTTCCCCCCACTATCTTGAAAGAACAGGGTTGAGGTTGATCCTCCACGGGGAATGCCACGACCTCTCGGACTCAATTCTATTGCAAGTCCGCTCGTACCAGGAATGGGAATACGAACCGCGCTGGCCAACCCAACTGCAAAGGGAATTCCTCCAGACATCGGGATATCATGGCCATGGCTTTCGATGGCTGCAACAGATGTTTTACCCGCCGGGCCGAGAACTCCTGACTGGGCGCGGCACATCGTTCCTTGATCGATCTGAGACGCGTCGTATCTTATACCGCACGGTCCAGGTAGATTTTCGCCCATTATGGCCTTGACCCTTCTTTTATAACGCAGTCATAGAAATCATTCGATCTTCGCCAGCCAGCGCTGCTGCCGCCAGGCGGGGGCACTGGTCGGGAACAGCGGGGTACCGGGCTCCAGCAGGCACAGATACAGCGCCGCCGCAACGCGCTGCCGCTGGTAGCCTTCCTTGAGAACAGAGATGCAATGCTCGCGAGTAATGGGCGCGCCCATGAAATAGCGCTGGCCATCGGTAAAACCGTTTTTGTTCGCCTCCCACCACTCCTGAATCCTGGCCGGATCGGGCCAGGGCAGGCTGTCGTCCTCGTCCATCGCCACGTTGTCGTCTTCCGGATCCTCGTTCGGCCCGAGCTCCATGCCTTCCGGCGGCTTGCGTTCGAGATCGAGATACGCCAGGTCAAGACCGGTAATAAAACTGAATGACTCACCGGCAAGCCGGGCGAGCTTCAGGTCTTCCATCTGCCTGATCAGCCAGGGAACGTAATAAGGATCGCCCGCAATGCCCGCGCCCTGCATGAGAAGGCGCTGGTTCGCCGGCTTGCGGGCCAGAATCTTGAGAAACTCGCTCGTCTGCGGCGGCGGCAATAGCTTGAGCACCAGCTGCAGGGCACGCATGCGATGCGAACCTTCGTTCAGTGCGACATCTTTCAAGGTATGGACGGCCTTGTTCCGGTCGCCTAACAATGCAGCGGAATATGCCGCTTGGAAGCGGCAGGTGGCATCCTCGTCCACCAGTGCCCCCATGCACGCAGCAAGCAGGTCACGCCGTCCCAGTTCACCCGCGACGCGCAGCGCGCGTGCCCGAAGAAACGCATCAGGATCGGTAATGGCCACATTCAGTGCTGCACCGGCATCGACCCGATGCATCACGCAGGCAGCAATTCCTACCTCACGCTTGAATGGCTCGGGTGAGGCAAGAAGCTGGACACCCGTCCCCCGCAGATGCTGGGCAGAAACCCAGCCGAAAGCGGAAACCAGGCCGGGTTGGGTTGGCGGCACGGTAGCAGCCAACGCAAACAGCTTGTCCAGCCGCCGCTCGTCCTTCTC
>CAZYYR010000360.1:0-1864 GCA_964651465.1 uncultured Nitrosospira sp. | reverse complement strand
GCGTCGGCATCCTCCGTTCGGCAAACTGGAATTCATTCCACCCGCCTACCACCCGTACCCACTGCGGCGCCGGTGTGCGCTCTGCCTGAGCATTGAGCATACGCAACGCATCAGCCAACGAAGGCACCCCTTCCCAGCGCAACTCAAGATTGTAATTAAGACCGCCACGGATGAGATGCAGGTGAGAGTCGTTTAACCCAGGGATCACCGTGCGCCCCTGTAAATCGATAATCTGGGTTGAGGCGCCCCGGAACACCATGGCCTCGGCATCGCTGCCGACAGCAACGAACTTGCCATCCTTGATTGCGACGGCTTTTGCCCGCGGATTTCCGCGATCCACCGTGTGCAGATCGCCATTGAAGAAAATGATGTCAGCAGTCATGTTGCCTCCTGGGATAGTTGAGAACGTCGAGCCTGCAGCCGCTGCAAATGGAAACGTCGACCACAGGGCCCCGGCAGCGCCGATCATTGATCCTGCCGCGATAAATCCTCGCCTGCCCTGGTCTGTTGGTTTATTTGTCATGACGTAGCTTCGTCATCGTCACCTTGTAGCCAGCCAGCGAACCAGCCGGTGACTCTTGGCATAAAAATGTAAACCACCAGCAGAACGATGGTGGCCGTGATCAGTAGGCCGCTGGCAAAGTAGCTATCCAGCCAGGGCACGCTCGCGAATACCGGACGCCAGGCTAAGGGCACCAAAAAGCTGAGCGGCAAGATCACCAAAAATGTCACCCAGGCCTGTTTCCAGCGCGGCGGCTGGGTATTTGGCTCAGCCGGGGTGAACCAGAACTCCTTCACCGTACTAACTTCTGTTTGGTCCCCCTCAACCAATAATGGCAGCGCCTCATTGATCAACTGTTTGCGCTCAACCGAGTCGAGCCATGCCTGCAATCGCTGGGCACAGCTAAAACGCAATACGATGGTGAATCGCGTCAAACCTGCGTCTTGGCTACGCATTACATTCACACCCAGATGACCTTCGAACTGCTCTGCGACACCTACGGTCCGGCGTAGCCAGGCTTCATAAGCGGTAAGCTGCGCGGGCCGCACGCGGTGGCGAACGACCAGCGTCACAATGTCGGGCAACTGTTGGGCCATGACGGGCAACTCCAGAATCAGGGAGGCCAGAACCGCCCCGTAACTGCCTAAATCTCAGCGTGAACCGGCGCCAGCGTGGGGCCGTGCTTCACCCGCTCTTCTGCTTTGTGCACCATGGTGTAGGCATAATCGATGCCCATGCCATAGGCTCCGGAATGCTCTTTAGCCACGGCCATGACCTCGTCGTATGTGTCGCGGTTTTTCCAGTCGCGCTGCCACTCCAGCAATACTTGTTGCCAAGTGACCGGCACCACACCCGCCTGGATCATCCGCTGCATTGAGTAATCGTGGGCAGCCTGGCTGGTGCCACCAGAGGCGTCGGCGACCATATAGATTTCGTACCCGGCATCGTGCATCGCCGAGAGTGCGAAAGTGGTATTGCAGACTTCTGTCCAAAGACCCGAAACGATCACCTTATTGCGCCCGTTACTCTTGAGCGCGTCGCGCACTTTCTGGTCATCCCAGGAGTTCATCGAACTGCGCTCAAGGATGGGCGCATCGGGGAATATCTCCAGCAGTTCGGGATAGGTATGCCCCGAAAAACTTTCGGTTTCGACAGTGGTGATAATCGTAGGCACTCCAAAGATACGCGCCGCCTTCGCCAGGCCTACGGTGTTGTTCTTCAGGGTTTGCCGATCAATGCTCTGCACACCGAAAGCCATTTGCGGCTGTTGGTCGATGAAGATCAGCTGAGAGTTGCTAGGGGTTAAGACTTCAAGCTTCGGGTTCTGCATTGTGCTCTCCTTTGACAAGTACGGGGGTTCGT
>CAZYYR010000359.1:0-1867 GCA_964651465.1 uncultured Nitrosospira sp. | reverse complement strand
GTGGGTTCACCGGTAGCCAATCGCCAGCGGGCGGAAACCCACGGGCTGATCGGCTACCTGACCAATATGCAGGTGCTGAGCACGAAGATCGATTCCAGCAAAAGTTTCATACAGCTGCTGGCAGAAATACGTGAAACGGTACTGGAAGCGCACGCGCACCAGGAACTTCCCTTTGATCTGCTGGTGGAAGCCATGCAGCCCGAGCGCCAGGCCGGTGTGCATCCACTGTTCCAGGTCAAATGCACCGAGCAGGCGGAATTGCCCGGAATGCGGGCATTTGCCGGGCTTGAAATGAACCTGGAAGAGTTGTCCAGCAAGCTTGCCCATTTCGATCTGAGCCTGGATTTCATCGATCAATCGGAAGGCATAAGAGGCGAATTCATTTATTCCTCCGAATTGTTCGACGATACGACGATCATTCGCTTTGCTCAGGCTTTCCTGGTTCTGGCGGAACAAGCGGCGCAGCATCCGGAAAAACGACTGGTCGATTTCCGTTTACCCGATCCTCTGGCGGTGCTGGCCGGGAAAAAGACCGACACTCATGATCAGCATGTGCTGGCCCATGTGCTGGCCCTTTGGGCGCGCAGTGTAAGGCAACGGAAAGACGCGCCGGCAATCCGCTGTGAGGAATCGTCGTACAGCTATATCGAACTCGATCATGCGGCAAACCAGCTGGCTCGGGTTCTGGTCGAATCGGGAGTGGGGCCCGAGGTGCGGGTCGGAATCCTGGCATTCCGTACGCCGGAATTCGTTCTTGCGATATTGGCGGTATTGAAGGCGGGCGGGGCGTATGTCCCGCTGGACCCGCAGCTTCCCGGAGACCGTATCGCCTATCAGTTCGACAATAGCGGGGCGCAAGTCCTTCTGGCTGAATCGAAACCAGCCTGGGAGCATGCCCTGCCGATGATAGAGCTGTCATTTCGTACCTCTCCACGGCCGGCGCTCCCCCTTCCCCTTCCCAGTGCCGATATCGACGAGATCGTCCCTCACCCCGATCAGGCCGCGTATGTCATTTATACCTCAGGCTCGACAGGAAGGCCCAAAGGCGTCGTAGTCAGCCATCGCGCGCTTGCAAACTACGTGCAGGGTGTGCTGTCGCGCTTGCAGCTGCCTGACGAGGCCAGTATGGCAATGATCTCGGCACCCTCCGCCGATCTTGGGAACACCGTGCTGTTCGGTGCGCTGTGCTCGGGGCGACTGTTGCACCTGATTTCGCCGGAGCGGGCTTTCGATCCCGATCGCTTTGCCGATTACATGAGCCGTTACCGTATCGATGTCCTCAAGATCGTGCCCAGCCATTTGAAGGCTTTGCTTCAGGCAGCCCGCGCAGCGGACGTCCTGCCGGAGCATACCCTGGTCGTGGGGGGGGAGCCGACGGGGCAGGTTTTGCTCGAGCAGATCCGGTCGCTGAAACCTGCCTGCCGGATTGTGAACCATTATGGCCCCACGGAAACCACCGTTGGGGTGCTGGCGCTGGCAGCGGACGACGTTTGTACAGGTATCAGTACCGCTGCGCTGCCGATGGGACAGCCGCTCGACAATATTACGGCCTATGTTCTGGACGCCGATCTCAATCCGGTGGCGCAGGGCGTGGTCGGCGAACTCTATCTGGGAGGGGTTGGGTTGGCGCGGGGTTACCAGGACCAGCCAGGGCTGACAGCCGAATATTTTCTGCCCAATCCCTTTGTTGATCCTTCCGATCGTTCCGGCGATTCAGCGCGGCTTTATCGTTCAGGCGACCGTGTCAGATTGCTGGCCGATGGAGCCCTGGAATTTCTCGGTCGTATGGACCACCAGGTGAAGGTGAGGGGATTCCGGATAGAGCTTGGAGAGATTGAAGCACAGCTGCTGGGTCAGGCCGGGGTGC
>CAZYYR010000358.1:0-1928 GCA_964651465.1 uncultured Nitrosospira sp. | reverse complement strand
CCGTTCTTGATGGCGTAATGAGTCAGCTCGGCGTTGTTCCTGAGCTTCATCTTGTCCAGCAGGCGGCTGCGATAGACGCTGACGGTCTTGACGGACAGGCACATTTCATCCGCGACGTCGGTGAGGTTTTTGCCCGAGCCGATCAGGCACAGGGTCTGGTATTCACGATCGGACAGCGTCTCGTGAGGGGGACGTTCGTGATCGGTGCCGAAGCTGTCTGCCATGGCCTCGGCCAGCGTCGTCGTGAGATACTTGCGGCCCCTGGCGACCTGCTCGATCGCCGCCATCAGTTCGCTGGGCGCACTTTGCTTGGTGAGATAGCCGGATGCGCCGGCCTTCAGGGCACGGATGGCGTACAGTCCTTCCTCGTGCATGCTGAGCATGAGCACGGAAATTCTTGGACGCTCCTTCCTGATCTGCTTCAGGATGTCGATTCCGTTCCTGTCCGGCAGTGAAATATCCAGCACCACCACGTTCCATTCCCCCTCGCGCAGTTCCCGCATCGCATCGGCGCCGCATCCTGCCTCACCGATCAGCGCGACCTTGCCGCTTTCGACCAGGATCTGCTTCAAACCCTGGCGCACGATGGCATGATCGTCGACGATCAATACGTTCATCGCTTCTCCTCACCCTGCACGGAGGCAACCGATATCGCCGTCAGCGGGATCGACAGATGCACCGTCGTCCCGTCCGCTTCGCTCCCCTGCTTGCCGATCGTCAGCTTGCCGTCGAGCAGGCCGGCCCGTTCAATCATCCCGCGTATGCCGAAAGAATTCAATTTCGCATAATCTGCCGGGGTGATGCCGCGGCCGTTATCCCGCACCTCCAGTTCCAGCCGGGCCGAATTCTCCCCCGGTTTCCCCGACGTCGTACCCAACCGTACCCATACATGGGAAGCGCGCGCATGCTTGATGATATTGGTGAGCGCCTCCTGGAAGATGCGGAAAACGGCTACCGCCACATCGGGCTCCAGATCGATGTCCTGCTCTTCGCAAGTCACTTCGCACGGAATGCCCAGCCGCTTGGCGAATTCTCCCGCCTCCCATTCGATGGCAGCCGCGATGCCGAAATCCATGATGCCGGGCCGCAGGTCGCGGGAAATGCGCTGGATGGACTGCATGGTCCGGTCCACCATGCGGGAAACGGTACGCACTTTCGCCAGCAAAGCCTCCTTGTCGGTGCTCTCATGCCCGTCTATGTGGCGGGACAGCCAATCGAGGTCGATCTTGATGGCTGTCAGATTGCCGCCGAGGTCGTCATGAATCTCCTGGGCAATGCGAACGCGTTCATGCTCGATGGCTGCCATGACGTGGGCAGACATCTCCTTCAGCCGCTTGTGCGATTCCCGGAGTTCCGTTTCGCGCCGCCTGCTCTGGGTGACATTGATGATGATGCCTTCCCAGATCACCCCGACACGGTGCTCCAGGCGGGGACTGGCGCGCAGGCTTACCCACTTGATGTCGCCGTACGCTTCGATCCACAGCCTGCCTTCCCAGTTCCAGGTCCCCAGATTCCCGGCGGAACGGGCCCGGGACTGGCGCAGGCTTTCCCGGTCTTCCGGCAGCACGAGGTCGAGCAGAACCGAAGGGTTTGCCTGAAAAGTCTCAACCGGAACACCGAGCACATTCGCGCACTGATCGCTGACGAACGGCAGGGAATGGGTGCCGTCCCCATGCAGCACATACTGGAATAGCATGCCGGGCGAATTGGACACAACCTCACGCGGATCGGTTTCGGTTTCAGGCATTTGCACTCGCACCTCCTGCTATGGCATTCGGATGGGGATATCTTTTTACGGGAACCTGGCGACCATGAAAGAACGGGTCTTGGCGATCACAGCAGAGAAGGGAAAATGCGGCCTGCAAAAAAAGGGACAGCAACCGGAAGCATATTTCTCCGCCCCCCAATCGCCGCTGGCGATCCCGGCA
>CAZYYR010000357.1:0-1952 GCA_964651465.1 uncultured Nitrosospira sp. | reverse complement strand
AATATCCCCAGCGATGGATGCCAGGGCAAGGTCTACCAGCAATTCCGTTTCAGGGCGGGGAATGAGCACTGCGGGGGTTACGAAAAACGGCAGGCCGTAGAACTCGCGTCTCCCCGTGAGATAGGCGACCGGCTCGCCCTCGATGCGGCGCATGGTCAGCTGGCGAAAGGATTGCGCCTGATGAGGGGTGAGTTCCTGCTCCGCGTGAGCAATCAGATAAGCATGGTTCACGTCGAGCACATGCTGCAGGAGCATCCGCGCATCGATATCGTCGATATTCCGGCGTGCCCGATCGAGTGCCTGCCCGATGGTTGCGTGCGGCATCGGATCGAAGATATCCGCTATTCGCCCATCGCTGCCAATTGATCCGCCTGATGCTCGGACATCAGCGCCGAACAGAGCTCGTTCAGGTCGCCGTCCATGATCTGCTCGATCTTGTACAGCGTAAGATTGACGCGGTGATCGGTTATCCGGCCCTGAGGAAAATTGTAGGTCCGTATGCGCCCGGAGCGGTCCCCGCTGCCGACCAGGGATTTGCGCGTAGCGGCCTGCCTGCTCTGCTGTTCCTGCATCTGCTTGTCACGTATCCGAGCAGCCAGCACACTCATGGCCTGGGCCTTGTTTTTATGCTGGGAGCGCCCATCCTGGCACTCGACCACGATGCCCGTGGGCAGATGCGTGACCCGCACCGCGGAATCCGTCTTGTTGATATGCTGGCCGCCGGCGCCGGAAGCGCGGAAGGTATCGATCCTTAACTCCGCCGGGTTGAGCACGACATCCAGGACTTCGTCGGCTTCGGGCATCACGGCAACGGTACAGGCGGAAGTATGGATGCGCCCCTGCGTCTCGGTGACGGGCACACGCTGGACGCGATGACCGCCGGATTCGAACTTGAGCTTGGAGTAGGCGCCGGCACCGAGTATCTTGGCAATGATTTCCTTGTAACCCCCGGCTTCGGATGGACTTTGAGAGATGATTTCGACCTGCCAGCGCTGGCGTTCGGCAAAGCGCGCATACATGCGAAACAGATCGCCCGCGAACAGGGCGGACTCGTCTCCACCTGTCCCGGCGCGTATCTCCAGGAAGATGTTGCGTTCATCGTTGGGATCCTTGGGCAGCAACTGCTTCTGCAGTTCCATGCCATATCGCACCAGCTTTTCCCTGCCCTCGCGCATTTCCGTATCTGCAAACTCGCGCATTTCCGCATCTGCGGCCATTTCCTGCGCGGTCTTAATATCGCGCTCGCTTTGGAGGTAGGCGTCATAAAGTTCCACTACCGGCGCAATCTCGGCCCGTTCGCGCGCGAGTTTGCGGTAATTGTCGAGATCCACCGTGGCGCTTTCGCTGCTCAAGGCGCGATTCAGCTCTTCCAGGCGCACGCTGAGCTGCGTGAGCTTGGCCGCGATGCTTTTGTTCATTCTGGATGATGGAGGTGGTACAGGCGGCTAATCAGTTCGACCAGATCGTCCCGTTCTTCGGTAGCCGCATGGTTGAGGGCATAGGAGGGCAGGTGCAGAAACTTGTTGGTAAGGCCGTTGCTCAGGGACTCCAGGATTCTTTGCGGATCTTCGCCCTTGGCCAGAAGCTTGCTGGCACGCTCCAGTTCGTGGCGCCGGTATCGTTCCGCCTGGTCGCGCAGGGCTCTTATGGTGGGCACGACCTGGCGGGACTCCAGCCAGTGCATGAAGTTGATCACGTTGGAGTCGATGATTGCCTCGGCTTGGGCGACGGCGCCCTGGCGTGAATCCAGCCCTTCCCTGACGATGTCTTCGAGGTCGTCCACGGAATAGAGAAAAATATCGTCCAGTTCCGACACTTCGGGCTCGACATCCCGCGGCACGGCCAGGTCGACCATGAAAATCGGCCGGTGCTTGCGCATCTTGATTGCGCGCTCCAACATGCCTTTGCCGAGTATGGGAAGCGTACTTGCGGTACACGTCACCACGATGTCG
>CAZYYR010000356.1:0-1982 GCA_964651465.1 uncultured Nitrosospira sp. | reverse complement strand
TTCTACTTCTTCGGCTGACCTTTTTTCCCGGCTTGCTCGCGCATTTTCTTATCCAGCTTGGCCATCTGCTCCGGTGTCAGCACTTCTTTCAGGCTGGAGCGTGTTTCCTCCTGCACCGCTTGCAGCTTTTTTTTCTCTTCTTCGAAAATCGCTTCTACCTTCTTTTTCTCCGCATTGAAAATGGCCTCGACCCGAGGTTTCTGTTCCGCGGTGAGCCCAAGCTCCTTGCTCATGCGTTCCAGCCCTTTGCCGCTGTCGTTCTGCTGCGCCTGGCCAAGGGCGGGAATGACAAGGGCGCATGCACCCAGCACCATTCCGATCAGTTTTTTATTCATTGTCTATATGGAGTTGGTTGGAAAAACCGCTTTTTCAGGTCATGTTCGGGTTCCGGCACGGACGCAGTGTTTCGCAAGGCGATCGCGGGAGCAGTGATTGCACGGGATTGCTGTACTCTACGCCCCTGCCGGAACCACCTATCTGAAGCCGTTACAGAGCAGGCTCTAGAAAAGACCGGAGATGGAACGGGTCAGGCCATTCGTCAAATCCGACGCCGCCTCGTCATACTGCAGGTTGACCTTGTTGGCGGTGCTGACGACACGGGTACGGTATTTGTTCATGTTGCTGACCTTGGTGGACGACTGTCTTCTCGATCCGCCGATGCCCTGTTTGGCATCCTGCTGGTTGTCCTGACGCACGATGACGCCTGCCTCTGCCCGCTCTGCGATTTCGACATCAGTGATGGCCATATATACGACATCCTTCACCGCGGCACTGGCGATCGTGTCGGCGATACCGAAAGCCGCGGCGCCCGCCAGCCCGCCAATACCTGCGCCGGTCCAGCCACCCAGCGCCGCCCCTGTCGCCGCACCCACCGCCGCACCGGTGATGGCACCACCGTAGCCCGCCCTCAGCGCATTCTCGGCGGCTGTCGGGCTCGCCTTGTCCACGCTCAGGACGTTGACCTGCAGCCAGTAATGCGCTGTTTTCGGGTTGTTGGAGATGACATAGCCCTTTCCTTCCAGTATCTTCGCAACGGGTGTGGCGATGTCGAAATTCGACTTGTCGGAAGTGTTCCTGACATTCAGGTAGATGGTTCTCTGATGGGGTTCGACCGGATCCAGGAATATGGTATCGCTCATCTTGGTCTGGACATCCAGATCTTTCTTGGCGATCGATGTGTGGACGGCAGCGCAGCCGCCGAGGCCCACCGAGAGCAGCACCGCAGCGGCAAGCACCGCGCGGCCTTTGTATTGCAGGTAATCCATCTTGTTTCCCCTCTTGTTATTGAATGAATCGAAAGCCGATGTCCGGCTGAATCCTGGAAGCCCGGTTTGTTTTTTCTTGATCTTGTTCGCTCTTATTCGGTAAGCTGCTCATTCTAGGCGTGACGCGCATCCCGCGGAATGCGTCGGCCAGGCGATCACCAGCCGTAATAGTACGGGAGATACCTCCCTCCGTAATATCCCCCATAATACGGCCGGGAATAGCCCCCGAAATAACTGCCATAACCGTAGCCGCCGTATCCCAGGTTGCAGCCGAGTCCGAAGCAGCCTGGAGCATATCCCGGCGATTTGGTCGGGGTTCCTCTTTCCGTTGCGGCTTTCAGGGAAGCAGTCAGGGTAGCGTCGTCCGGAACGCTGAAAGGCCTGGCAATCGTTTCCGCATTGAACCGCCTCTGGATTTCCTCCAGACTTTGGGCGCAGGCGGCAGTACCGTATATTGAAGAGGCAAGCAGAATCCCGCAGAAAATTTTCTTATTTGAGCTAGTCATCATCGAAGCCCCCTGATGGCTGATTGATGGGGATGAGGAATGCCAGGAAGCACTGAATAAATCCTCGCTGGCGCGTCCCCTTCGCCAGGAGCCTGACAAGGCAGACCGCCCGCAAAGCCCCGTCCCTCCGGGTTGCGTTAAAATCGGGCGGACCGCGTAGGGCAAAGCAGTGTCTTCCAGAGGAAGATGCGACCCCGTAGCGGGCTGTTGG
>CAZYYR010000355.1:0-1998 GCA_964651465.1 uncultured Nitrosospira sp. | reverse complement strand
CGCCTGCACAAGAAACCTGTCGACGCGGAAATCGTCGCATGTTACGACTGGCTCAAGCGTGAAATAGAAATGGTAGCCCCTCACCTGCTGGTGGCGCTCGGGGCTACCGCCGTGCGCGCGCTGCTGGGCCGGGCGAAACCCATCAATGCCAATCGGGGCAGGTTGCAGGATTATTCATCAGGCGTCTCGCTCCTGATTACCGTTCACCCTTCGTTTCTGTGGCGCGTGCCGGAAGAAAACAAGGAACACGAATACGATCGTTTTGTCAGCGACCTCAAGCTGGCCAGGCCTTTCCTGGACTGACAATCCGCGCGCAGCAGGATGGCGCGCTTCCGCGCCAGGCAGATGACGATCGGGTGGGGCTGTCTTGTATCTTTTCTTCGATTACCGATGGAGGAGAACAAGTGAAATCGAAGCATCCTCACAGCCGGGCTGAAACCGGTGGGTAAAACGCTCATAGGTATTTCCGGCTGGCGCTATCCTCCATGGAGAGGCGTATTCTATCCTGCCGGACTCGCCCAGGACCGCGAACTCGAATATGCTTCAAGCATACTACCGACGATAGAGATAAACGGCACGTTTTACTCGCTCAGGCGGCCGGAAAACTACCAGCAATGGTATGAAGCCACCCCCCGCGATTTCATTTTCAGTATCAAGGGATCCCGCTACATCACCCATATCCGGCGCTTGCGCGATGTCGATGTTCCGCTTGCCAATTTCTTCGCGTCGGGGCTATTCAATCTGCGAGAAAAGCTCGGCCCGCTCCTCTGGCAATTCCCCCCGAGCTTTCGCTATGAACCTGACAGGATGAAGCAGTTCTTCGAACTGCTGCCACGTAATACGGAAGAAGCGCTGCAACTTGCCCGACGCCGCGAACCGAGGATGAAGGGACGGGTGCGGCTGGCCATAGATGCGATACGCCCGTTACGTCACGCGGTCGAGATACGCCACGAGAGCTTCGTGGACGAATCCTTTGTCCAGCTGCTACGCGATCATGAAATTGCCCTGGTTATCGCGGATACGGCCCGCAAATGGCCTTATCGCGAAGATATCACGACAGATTTCGTCTATCTGCGCCTGCACGGTGACCAGGAACTCTATGTCAGCGGGTATACCGACGAGGCGCTGACGCGCTGGGCAGAACGCATTCGTGCGTGGCGTACCGGTTCTCAGCCCGACGACGCACATCTCATTTCCAGGCATCCCCCGCCGAAACACCGTACGCGCGATATCTACTGCTACTTCGACAACGACTTCAAGGTGAAAGCACCATTCGACGCCCAGACATTGATATCCAAGTTGCAACGTGGTTGATCCCGCAGATCTTTATTCCAGCCGACGAAAAAAGGGGGTAAACCCCCTTTCTCTTATTCCAGTTAACGCCGCTACCTGGTCTTATGACTCTGGCTCCCGGCTTTGACGTGTTGCTCATGCGTGCCGCCGCGACTGTTCCCCGATCCGTAACTTTCACCAGCCTTAATCGGAGTGTGATTGTCTTTTACGTGCGACCCACCATCTCCATGCGACTCGCCGCCCTTTCTACCTGCCTCCCGCGCTTCCGTGGAGTCGAACTGATGTGCCGTGCCTTTCTCATGCGCGGCCCTGCCCCCTTTCCTACCCGCCTCGCGTGCTTCTTCGGAATCGAACTCGTGCGCGGTGCCCTTCTCGTGAGCAGCCTTGCCGCCTTTCCTGCCGGCCTCGCGCGCCTCCTCGGAATCGAATTCGTGCGCCGTCCCTTTCTGATGAGCAGCCTTGCCGCCCTTGCTGGCTATCTCGCGCTGCTTGTTTGCGTCCATGGAAGCAAAACCACGTTTATCGCCGGAACTCCTGACACTGCTATCTCTATTTGAAGCCATGTTAAGTCTCCTCGCTACGTTGGATAATGAAAACTCCGGCGACGACGGCAGGAGGGTGTCCTGCTCCTATCATCGGGAATTCCTTATCTCCATTTATTCGAGTTAAACACAAGAGATGGCCGCATCGTAAGCAACCGTACTT
>CAZYYR010000354.1:0-2008 GCA_964651465.1 uncultured Nitrosospira sp. | reverse complement strand
ATCCGAATCCCCGCTTGCAAGGGCAGCCGCATAGGCTTGCGCCTGCTTCCAGGTGACATTAGGCGGCAGCGGCGGCACATCCGGATCAGTCCAGGCTTCGAGCACCACCGGACAATCCGAGCCCAGGGCTTCGTTCCAGGCATCGGCCACCTCCTCCGGCCGCTCCACCCGTATGCCCTTCAGCCCGATCAGCCTTGCATACTCGGCGTAGGGAACATCCGGCAGATTCTGCGCCTCGTCGAACTTGGGATCTCCCGCGGTCGCGCGCTGCTCCCATGTCACCAGATTCAGGTCCCGGTTGTTCAGAACCAGCACGATCAGGCGCGGATCGCGCCAGCGGCGCCAGTATTTCGCAATGGTGATCAGCTCGGCCATTCCATTCATCTGCATGGCGCCATCCCCCGCGATTGCGACGACCGCCCTGTCCGGCCAGGCGAACTTGGCAGCGATCGCATAAGGGACGGCTGAGCCCATGGTGGCGAGCCCGCCGGACAGCGAAGCCATCATGCCCGCGCGCAGCTTGACATCGCGCGCATACCAGAAAGTGGAAGAACCGGAATCGCCGGCGAGAATGCAGTTTTCCGGCAGGCGCGGCGACAATTCCCAGAATACCCGCTGGGGATTCAGGGGGCGGGCAGGCTCCATCGCCCTGGCCTCGACGGTTTTCCACCACTGGGCGACGTTACGCTCGATCCGTTCGCGCCATGCCCGGTCCTGCTTCCTCTCCAGCAAGGGGATCAGCAGTTTCAGCGTCAGCGCGCTGTCTCCGATGAGATTCACCTCCATGGGATAGCGGATACCGACCATGGAACCGTCGATGTCGATCTGCACGCCCCGCGCTTGGCCCTCTTCGGGGAGAAATTCGGAATAGGGAAAGCCCGAACCCACCATCAGCAGCGTGTCGCACTGGGTCATCATCTCGTAGCTGGGCCGTGTGCCGAGCATGCCGATAGCGCCGGTGACATGGGGCAGATCGTCGGGCACTACGGATTTTCCCAGGAGCGCCTTGGCGATTCCCGCGCCGAGAATATCCGCTATTTCCATTACTTCACGGTCCGCACCCTGCGCGCCGGCGCCGATAAGCATACCCACCTTCGATCCGGCATTGAGGACATCCGCAGCCCGCTGCAGGTCCTCGCGCTGCGGAACGACACGGGGAACGCTGCGCACGATGCCGCTGTGGACCGTGCCATGCTCATGCGGCGGCGCTTCCCACTCCATGTCCTGAAGATCGTTGGGAACGATGACGCAGCATACACAGCGCCTCACCTGGGCAATGCGCAATGCCCGATCCAGCACGTGCCGCACCTGCGCCGGCGCGGTCACCATGTGCACATACTCATGGGCGACATCCTTGAACAGCGAGACGAGGTCCACCTCCTGCTGGTAGCTTCCTCCCAAGGCCGTGCGGCTCTGCTGTCCGACGATGGCAACCACCGGCTGATGGTCCAGCTTGGCATCATACAGCCCGTTGAGCAGATGGATGGCTCCCGGACCGGAAGTCGCCAGGCAGACACCGACTTCTCCGGTAAATTTGGCGTGGGCACAGGCCATGAAAGCGGACATTTCCTCATGCCTGACCTGGACGAATTCGAGCTTGCCGGAGGAATCGGACTTGGTCGAGGCGCGGTCGATCGCTCCCATGATGCTGTTGATCCCGTCGCCGGGCAGCCCGAATATCCGTTTGACCCCCCAGTCGGCCAGGCGTCGAACCATAAAATCGCTGACTTTTTCCTTCATGACAACTCCTCCCTGCAAATTTCAAACGTTGAATATCGCACGGGAACCCATTGCGGACTGTGCGTCAGGCCACGGATGATGCGGTCATCGAGGGTCCGGTCCGCGTCAGGCGAGAGGAGAGAAGAAACGGGCTTCGCCCGCGTTGCTGCCATCAGACAAAGCCTGATCCGTAAACACGCGATAGCAGGACCGCCTGCTACCGGCATCCGGCAGGTACGGGACTACGAGCGGATATACGCTCCATGGAAACCGAACGGCACATGCTGGG
>CAZYYR010000353.1:0-2012 GCA_964651465.1 uncultured Nitrosospira sp. | reverse complement strand
TGCCGACCGATTACCCTTCTCCGCTCAAGAGGAAAAACATGACCACCAGCCTGTCTCTCAAAGAAAAAATCGATTCCATCATCACTGCCAGACATCTGCTCAAGCATCCCTTCTACGTGGCATGGACCGAAGGAAAGCTTACCAGGGAACAATTGCGCGGCTATGCCGAACAGTATTTTCACAATGTGCTGGCCGAGCCGACCTATTTGAGTGCCGTGCATTTCAATACGCCGCATTTTCACAGCGAGACCCTCAGCGGGGACATCAGTGTGCGCCAGGAAGTACTCAAGAACCTGATCAGCGAAGAGCACGGCGAGAAGAATCACCCGGCCCTGTGGAAGAATTTTGCCCTGGCTCTGGGGTCGAGCGAAAGCGCTCTTGCCAGGGCGGCAGCCCTGCCCGGCACCGCCAGGCTCGTGTCCACCTTCCGCGATATCTGCCTGAACGAGCCGTTTTATGCCGGCCTTGCCGCGCTGCATGCCTTTGAATCCCAGGTGCCCTCCATTGCTGCGGTAAAGATCGACGGACTTGAGAAGTTCTATGGAATGACCGATCCCGCGAGCTATGAATTCTTCACCGTGCACGAGGAAGCCGATGTCTACCATTCGCAAGCGGAATGGGCGCTGATCGAGCGATTTGCCGATACGCCGGAGAAGCAGGCTGAAGTATTGGCAGCGACGACACGCGCCTGTGATGCGCTATGGGGTTTCCTGGATGGCGTCTATGCGAACTATTGCGCAGACCTCGCTTGCGAGGAAGAGGCCGTCACCCTGCATTGAACATCTGCACGTCCGGCGGGCAGCATTGCCCGCCGGATTTCCTGAATCCGTTCTGTCCTCTCCCCTTTTTTCCTTTCCTCTTTCCGCCAATAACCGCGTGTTTATTTCAGCGGCACGATCCCATCCAGGGTCGCAAAACAGGTATTTCTCGCGGTAGTCACAAAATCCTTCAGATAGGGTCTGGCAGCAGTCTCCTCGAGCGTCGAGACATACAGATCGCTCCATAGCCCGTGCGTGCCGATGCGCCGTGCGATGACATAGTCGTGGTCGACGTAGTTCTTAAGGCCCCAACTGGGCAGGGCCGCGATACCGCGCCGGCTGGCCACCAGTTGCAGGATGGCAACTGTCAGCTCTGCCGTACGTCGGTGGGGATGGATACCGGCGGGTTTCAGCACATGGAGAATGAGGTCGATGCGGTCTTCCGGAACCGGATAGGTAATCAAGGTCTCATCGGTAAAATCGGCCGCATGCAATATGCGTTTCCTCCCCAGCGGATGATCGGGCGCCAGTACCGCAAGGATCTCGAAACGAAATAACGGCTGATGCACGATGTCGCGCCGCTGCGCAGGCTCCGACCCGATTACGACATCTGCGCCGCCTTCTTCCAGCAGCTTGACGGGATCGCTGTGGAATCCCGAAACCAGGTCCAGCTCCACCTCGGGCCAGTGCCGACGGAAAGCATCCATGAGCGGCATGAGCCAATCGAAACAGGTATGGCATTCCAGCACAATGCGCAAGCTGCCGGTCCCTTGCTGCGTCATCTTCGCGAGGCTGCGTTCAGCTGCGTGGATGTCTTCCAGAACCTTCCGGGCCAGGGCTACCAGATGTTTCCCGGCATCTGTAAGCTCGACGGTTTGTCCCCTGCGTCTCACCATGGGCAGGCCGTAGTGGTCCTGCAGTGCCTTGAGCTGGTGCGACAAGGCGGACTGCGTGAGATGGACGCGCCTTGCAGCAAGGGAGACGCTGCCCGTCTCCTGCAGGGCAGCGAGTGTGCGAAGGTGCCGCAATTCAAGAATGGATGAGCTCGACATGCCTGATCAGGTTATGAATTTAGTTCACGGATTACAAATAAATTTTCATTTGATTCATGTGTCAGTCTGCCACACAATCATCCCCTTGCAAATGGTCAATGAATGGAGCAGACAATGGCACTGACACATAATCTCGGTTTCCCGCGTATAGGCGCGCGGAGGGAATTGAAGAAGGCGCTTGAAGCGTACTGGCGTGGCGCCA
>CAZYYR010000352.1:0-2016 GCA_964651465.1 uncultured Nitrosospira sp. | reverse complement strand
ACTGATGATCCCAAGCATCACAGCCTTTGAACGGTCGCCCGACCGCGGCAAGGGTCTGGCGCGTGACATGCGCGTCCGGTGGGCGCTTGAAGAGGTGGGCCAGCCTTATGACGTCCGTCTTCTTTCGTTCAGTGAGATGAAGGAACCGGCGCATCGATCGCTTCATCCTTTCGGGCAGATTCCGACCTATGAAGAAAGCGATCTCGTCCTGTTCGAGTCGGGGGCAATCGTATTCCATATTGCTGAGTGCCATGCAGGCCTGTTGCCAGAGGAGGCAAATGCCCGGGCACGGGCGATCACATGGATGTTCGCCGCGCTTAACACGGTGGAGCCACCGATTGTTGATCGCGAAATCGCCAGGCTCGTGGAGCGCGAAGAAACCTGGTACGAGCGGCGCCTGAGTATCGTCGAAGATCGCATCCGTGACCGTCTGGGTAAACTTTCCAGCCGCCTGGGCAATGCCGACTGGCTCGAAGGCGAGTTCAGCGCTGGCGACCTTCTGATGGTGTCAGTGCTGCTGCGCTTGAATGGATCGCATATATTGGACGAATATCCGAACCTCTCCGCCTATGTCGCCCGCAGCAAAGCGCGGCCAGCCTTCAAGCGTGCTTTCGATGCTCAGCTGGCGGTTTTCATTGTTGCAACGACTCCCTGATGAGTGCGGCTTTCCGGGAACAAGATTGCGAATAGCTGTATGGAACGGGAAATAGGTGGCGGTTGCCTGTGTGGCGCCTGCCGCTATACAACCAATGCCAAGCCCATCAACGTGCGGGTATGTCACTGTCGCTTGTGCCAGAAGGCGACAGGCGCCCCTTTATATGCTCGCATCATGGTTCCACTTGACGGCTTACGCATGATCGGCCCCATCGGCTGGTTCAGCTCGTCGCCTGAGGTGAGGCGCGGCTTCTGCACGAGATGCGGAACGACCTTATTCTCCGAACGCGCCAGTGCCAACGCTATCGGCCTGACAATGGGCAGCCTCGACGAGCCGAACGCGTTCGCACCCACCGAGCATATATGGACGTCGAACAGGCAAGCATGGATCAAACTGGATGACAGCCTGCCCCAATATCCGGAAGCACCTCCAACGTAGATCCTTCCGCGCGACTATTTTCGGTTGAGCTTGGCGGAGAAGTTATCCGACAGCTTTTTTTCAACCGAAGGGGAGCTATATCTCCGAGCAAACGAGTCTTGTACCAAGGATAGTGCGATATCTGCTGCGATTCATGGATTGCGTTCTGAAGAAGCAAAAGTAAAGGAGCTATTCACAGAGCACGACTTGCGCGCTACGTATGCTTTCGATGCGGAGATCCTGGAGCATGGTCGGGCATTGCTATCACATGCCGATGCCCGGACCACAGAGGCAATTTGCCCTCACAAGCCAGAGCGGTTAGACCGCTGAAATAGCAATCATATGGTACAGATCGCAGGATATGGTACAAAAAGAAAATGCGGCTCCTTGAAACCGCATGAAATGGCGCGCCCAACAGGAGAAACTTCGAGCGCCTTTTTTGAAATTTTAGAAGACTGGAATCAATATCTCAAGCAGTATGCTCCCTCTTACCAGGAACCGTCGCTATGATTACGATGGGGAATTTTCCGGAGATATCAGTAGCGTTCCAAAACGCTAGTGCCGAGTCAATAAGCAGGCAGCGTCGGAACAGGCCTGCTCCCTTCTCTCTGCGTCTGACCCATGAAGAACGTTCTCGACTGGAGTACGACGCAGGAGGCCAACCCATCGGGGCCTATATCCGATCCAAGCTCTTCGACAATGCGCAATTTCGGCAACGCAGGCGACAGAAGCGTCCAGTCAAGGATCACCAGGCTTTAGGAAGGCTTTTGGGGGAACTGGGGAAATCCCGGCTTGCCAATAACCTCAATCAGCTTGCTAGGGCTGCGAACAGCGGCTCTCTTCCTGTCACGCGCGATACCGAAGAAATATTGAGGGAAGCATGTGCCGAGATTCGCTGGCTGCGCCAATCCCTCATGGAAGCGTTGGGGTTGCAGCCATGATCC
>CAZYYR010000351.1:0-2020 GCA_964651465.1 uncultured Nitrosospira sp. | reverse complement strand
CGCTCAATGGCCGTATCATCCTCACCGATGTTCCCGGATTCGTTGCGGCCGTGCCGGAACCGGAGACGTATGCCATGCTGCTGGCCGGCCTGGGGCTGATGGGTTTTGTCGTGGGACGCAGAAACAGACGAATGTTCAAGGGAGATATGAACAATTCTGTTGCGTAGGCCCGCACACCGTCGCACCCAGGCTCTTGACCAGTCCCCCGGCAAGCGCGCACTATTCAGCCAGTCCAACTGAAAAAAGGTGCGCGCGATGAAATACCATTTACCTTTGAGGCTCCCGGGGATCCCGGCCATGGTATCCATTGGTACCGCTATTGCATTTTTCGCCGCGACGGGCATATGCCATGCAGAAACCGGAGCGAAATCCTCTCCGATGAACCCCGTGCCCGGTCTGTTCATCGATACTCCGGAACGGCCTTCCGCCAAACCGGAGGACAGCGCTACAGGCTGGCAGACGCCGCCACCGGACAAGCATCCGGCCGAGAAACAGCCGCAACCCGGGCAGGCTGAGCAGGCTGAGGCGCCGCAGGGGTGGGCATCTCCTGCGCAAGGGTCCGAATCGGGCTATGGCTCATGCAAATATGCGACCCCTGAGGAGGAAGATTTTTTCTGCAAGATGGTTCGCATCCTGTATGGACCGGATACGCCACGCGGACCGAACCGTGACGTGGATGACAATATTTCGGCAGGAGGTGCGGGTGGATGATGCCTCCGCTCCGTCATAAAGAGACAGGCAAAAGCAATATCGTCTGCTCACTGCTGTCTGGCGGCCTGCTCTGTATTCTACTTGTGTCCCATACATCGGGCGGCGCTGCCGAGCATTCCGACATGAATGGATCGGCTTCCCCGTCCGCCCGCACCACTTGCCAGCCACACTGTCCGCCTGAAGCCAATGGACAAATCTGGGCCTTGAAAGAAGACCGGAACGCCATCCAGGCTCCGCCTGATCAGGCAGGCGATCCACCCGCTTCATCCTCGACTGACAATAGCGGGGATTGTAGACAAGAGATTCCCATTCAGGAAAATTTCCTCGACAAGATCATCAGGATTCTTTTCCGGCCCAATAGATGCGGCCAGAGCCAGGATGTGGATACCAACATTTCTGCTGGCGGTGCGGGGGGCGGTTAATGATCAAAAAATCCAGACGCATGCCATAGTCTTCCGTACCGACCCGCCCCTGATATGCTTATTGCATATCATCGCCATCGCCCCAAACCCCGCTTTTTTTTGAACCCCCTGTTCTTTTCCCATTTTCTTTAGTCAGGATCACTATTTCTTCACCTCTTGATGACATTTTCTTGACATATGCCATGTTATTTTGCCTTATAAACTCGGCTTTTCCCACTTTTCCAATATGGGTATTTAGCCGTAAGCATAATTACAGAACGGGGGGTTTGCATGAAGTATCGTTCGTCGCTGGTGTTGCTGTCCGGTTGTCTGCTGTCCGCTCCGCTTTATGCCGAAGACAAACCGGCATCTCCTCCAGGTACGGAGGCCGCATCCCCCAGCACCTATATCATCGATCTCTACGTCGATACCAAGACCAAGCAGATCTACGCGGAGCCCGGAGAAGGGCGGGTGCGCATGGGCTCGTTCGAGAAAGTTCCCGATTCACCCGCCGAGGCAGCGGCAAGGTCCGCCGCCAACAAGCCTGCCGAACCATCGGTTGCGGCCACAGCGGTTACAGCGGGCGGAAGTGCCGCCGGGGTAGTCGCCGGGGCCGCTCCCGGCAAGCTGGAAACCGTAGCGGTCAAGCCGGAAGGGATCGGCTACTCGAACTGGAAATCGCCCGACCCTTTCAAGTTCAACCTGAATCCGGACGGAAGCCAGTATCTGAAATTCGGGTTCCTGAACCAGGTCTGGCTGCGGTATGAGCAGAACAACCCTGGCTCGCAGGTACTGGGAGAGCCGGTCGACGATACCACCGATATCAGCCTGCGCAGAACCCGATTCGTATTGCAGGGGCAGCTTACCGATCGGGTGTATTTTTACACCCAGTACGGGATGAACAACTT
>CAZYYR010000350.1:0-2038 GCA_964651465.1 uncultured Nitrosospira sp. | reverse complement strand
CGGTCTTGATCGTTACCGAGTCGCCCGCGTCGATCACCAGGTTCTTCCCGATCTTCGCGCTGTCGTCACCCTTGACGTCGGCGCTGCGGCTGCCGTCCACGCCCAGCGAGTCGTTGCGTTTCACGCTCCTGGAGGCGTTTCCGCCCACCGATGTGCTCTGGTTGCCGCCGACACTCACGGAACGGTTCGCACCGATGTTGTTGCTCTGGTAAGCGCCCACGTTGGTCGTCTGGTACGCCCCCACGGCGATGGCCTGGAAGCCGCCGACCCCCACTTCCTGCGCGCCACCGACGCCGATGGTCTCGTTGACCCCCACCAGGTGGGTGCGCTGCAGCGCGACCGATGCGGTTTCGCTCGCGCCGACCGAAATGGTCCTATTCGAACCGATGGTAATGGTCTCATTGGACCCAACGCTCTCGGTACGATTTACCCCAACCGTGATGGTCTCGTTGTTGCCCACCGTCTCGGTACGGTCGTGCTTGATAAGGCTGGTCTCATCATTGTCGATGGTCTTGGCCCGGTCATGGCCTACCGTGTGCGTCTCGTCATTCTCGACACTGATATCCTGATTTTTTTCGGCATGCAGATAAACCTGTTCAGCACCTTTCTTGTCCTCGAACCGAAGTTCATTTGCATTTGCGCCGCTGCCGCCTTTGCTGGAGCGCGAGAGAATGCCCGTCTGCGTCATGTTCGCAGGTAGCTCGTAAGGCGGCATCTGCTCGGCATTGTAGACGCGCCCGGTAATGATGGGCTGGTCGGGATCCCCTTCCAGGAAATCCACGATCACTTCCTGGCCGATACGGGGGATGGAAACCATGCCCCAGTTCTTGCCCGCCCAGGGATGGGAGACGCGGATCCAGCAGGAGCTGTTTTCGTCTTTCTTGCCGTAGCGGTCCCAATGGAACTGCGTTTTCACGCGGCCGTACTTGTCCGTGTATATTTCATCCCCCGACGGGCCTACGACCACGGCGGTCTGCGGCCCTTGTACGACCGGCTTGGGCGTGATGCGCGACGACCGAAAAATCTCCTTGCTGTGAAGCGCGGTGAACCTGCAACTGTAACTCGCCCCTTCTCCTGGTGTCGACTCATATTCGTTTGTAGCCAGGTTATAGTTGGCCGAAATGATCAGGTATTCCCGATTCTGGTCATCGCGCGGCTGGCCTGTCAGCTTGAAAAGATAGCCCACTGCCACTCCCCGCGCATTGCCCCCCCCGTTCGCCAGTTCATACTGGGCATGCAATTCCTCGAGACGAGTCTGCACATAATGCTCGCCTTCGCTTGCCGACACGTATTCGCCCGGATAGTCGAAATATTCATGCTCGGCCTGAGCATAATTCCGCTTGAGCTTTTTCTTTTGCTGAAGTTCGACACTGGGACGTTCGAAATCATAATCGTCGATAACGTATGTCCCCGGCTGAATCTCCCGTGTGAACAGCCAATCGTTAATATACTCCTGCTCTATGCGCATCTGGCGTTCCTGGGTGATATAGGGAATTTGCTCATAATCTTGAAACGGTGAATGCGCGCTGTACGAATCGGACAGGACGAGCGTGTGCTTGCCTTCGCTGTGCTTGAAGTAATAATAAATTCCTTCCTGCTCCATCAGCCGGCTGATGAAGTTGAAATCCGTTTCACGGTATTGGACACAATAAGTCCAGGGTTCGTAAGAGCCGGTCAAATTGTCTTCGATAACGGCACTGGAATATTTGTCAAATATTTCCTTGATGACTTCCGGTACCTTTTTAGACTGGAAAATACGGCAATCGGAAGCGCGGGTAAGCAGCCAGAGCCACGGCCTCCCGATTATCTGGTAGCGGTAGTATCGCCCATGCGTGCCCATCAATCCAAAACGGGTAACGTATGCGTCAAAAAAACGGGATCCTCCCTGGGGAAGTTCAAGTTTTACTGTAATGTTTTTCCCTAAAAGTTTATCCGGATCGATGTCGTTTTTTTCAGCGAGGACGCTGATGTTGTATTCAAATAGACGACCCAGCATTTCGCTGGCGGTCATGCTGTGAAACAGCAGGGTATCTCCGCC
>CAZYYR010000349.1:0-2063 GCA_964651465.1 uncultured Nitrosospira sp. | reverse complement strand
GCGTGATATCGTGCGAATTGATCTTCATTGCCACGGGGAATCCCAGCTGCTGGGCAATGAGGAGCGCTTCCAGGGGCGAACGGGCAATCATGGTCTGGGCGACAGGAATATCAAAAGCCGCAAGAACTGCCTTGGACTCCATTGTTGTCAGCACTGTGCGCCGCTCCTGCATTGTGCCTTCGATGATGAGGCGGGCGCTTTCCACGTCCGGTTCGACATAATGCAGAATTGGCCCCGGCATCTGGCGCAGCAATTGCTGGTTGCGGTAATAGGCCGAGAGATGGGAAAACACTTCCACTGCCGGTTCGGGCGTGCGAAAGTGAGGAATCCTCGCTTTGATGAAGGCTTCCCGCGCCGATGAAATCTGGGTTTCGCCCATCCAGCAGGTAAGGAGTGGTTTGCACTGCTTTCCGGCAAGTGCTATCAATTCCCGGGCGGATTCCAGCGGGGCGGACATGGCCTGCGGGGTGAATATGGCAAGCACGCCGTCCACGTTTTCATCATCGAGGCAGGCTTTCACGGCGTGATGGTAGCGGTCCGCTCCGGCATCCCCGATAATGTCCACGGGGTTGCCGCGCGACCAGTGCGGGGGCAAATGCCGATCGAGGTATTGCAGGGTGGCGTCGGCGAGCGGTGCGAGCACAAGCCCGAGATCGGCGGCGCGGTCGGCAGCCATCACACCCGGTCCCCCGCCATTGGTGACGATCGCCAGCCGGTTGCCGAATTGGCAGAAGTTGAGGGATAGTGCCTTGGCCGCGGTAAAGAGCTGCGTCACTGTCTGCACCCGCACCGCGCCGACACGGTTGACGGCGGCATTGAACACGTTGTCCGCGCCTACCAGCGCAGCGGTGTGCGAGAGTGCCGCTTTCGCTCCGGCCGGGTGCCGGCCGACCTTGACGAGTATCACGGGTTTGATGCGGGTCGCCGCCCTCATGGCGCTCATGAACCGGCGCGCATCCCGGATTCCTTCGATATACATCAGGATACTTTGGGTGGCGGGATCTGCCACGAGATAGTCGAGGATTTCTCCGAAATCCACTTCGGTCGAGGAGCCCATCGAGACGATGCTGGAAAAGCCCACGTCGTTGCTCTGCGCCCAATCCAGAATGGCGCTGCACAGGGCGCCGGACTGGGAAACGAAGGCGATGCCGCCGCTGTTCGCGCCACCCTTGTAAAACGTCGCATTCAGCCCGATGGCCGGGCGCATGATGCCCAGGCAATTGGGGCCGATAATGCGGATTCCATGGGCACGGGCGACAGAGAGCAATTGCGCCTCCAGGCCAGCACCTGCCTCGCGAAATCCAGCCGTGATGATGACCGCCGCCTTCACGCCGGCGCTGCCGCAGCACTCCATGATGCCGGGCACGGTCTGTGGCGGTGTTGCAATCACGGCCAGCTCGACCGGTTCGCGAATTGCACCGATGGAAGGATAGGCCGGTCTCCCCTGTACCTCGGAATATTTCGGATTGATGGGGTAGAGTGCGCCCTGGAAACCGCCCCTCAGCATGTTTTCGAACACCACATGGCCGATCTTGCCCGGGCTGTTGCTTGCGCCGAAAACGGCAACGGATCTTGGGGTGAAAAGGGCGCTAAGATAGTGATTGCTCATGATTCGAAAAATGCTCCTGCAAGTAGCTGATCGGCATCAGGCTCGGATACTGGATTGGAGAAAAAACGCAGGCTGCATTCCGACTGCATACAGACTGCGATTAGTCAGCGATTATTCACTCGAATGAAGGAGGATCTCCCATGAAAGCCCTCGTATATCATGGTCCAGGTAAACGCGAATTGGAAGACAGGCCGAAGCCTTCCATCGAAAACGCGACTGATGCCATCGTCAAAATCTCGAAGACGACCATTTGCGGAACAGACCTGCATATCCTGAAAGGGGATGTGCCTACCGTCACCCCGGGCCGGATTCTGGGCCACGAGGGTGTTGGCATCATAGATGAGGCAGGCGCAAATGTTTCAAATTTCCGCGTGGGTGACCGTGTCCTGATTTCCTGCATCAGCTCGTGCGGCAAATGCATCAATTGCAAGAAGGGGATGTACTCTCATTGCGA
>CAZYYR010000348.1:0-2083 GCA_964651465.1 uncultured Nitrosospira sp. | reverse complement strand
GAGCATTTCAGGTGGCGCGGTAACGGAGTCTCCTGCCCAGGCGGCGCCCATCTCCCCGGCAAAATGCTGAGCCGCACGGTCACCAGCACGGGTAAATGCGAACAGCTTGCGGCCTTGATAACGCAAAACCTGTGCGGCTATGTGGGCTGCGGCTCCGAACCCATAAATTCCTACGCACTCTGCGTTTCCCGTCATTTTGAGCGCACGATAACCTATCAGCCCGGCACATAACAGCGGCGCCACCTCAATATCGCTGTAAGCACCAGGAAGACGAAAGCAATAACGCGCATCCGCAACGGCATATTCCGAGTATCCGCCATTGATCTGGTAGCCGGTGAAACGTGCATCAGGACACAGATTCTCCCGCCCGTTGCGGCAGTATTCGCAATGCCCGCAAGTCCACCCCAGCCAGGGAATACCAACTCTTTCACCTACGGAAAATTGATGGACGTTTACTCCAGAAGCCACTACGTATCCGACGATTTCATGGCCCGGAACAAGGGGCAGCTTGGGGTGGGGCAATTCCCCATCAACCACGTGCAGATCAGTCCGGCATACGGCGCAGGCCGCCACCTTGATCAGCAGTTCGTCAGGCGCAGGATGTGGACAAGGCAGGATACACGACTGAATCTGTCGCCCAGGTGCATCCAGCACCATTGCGCGCATAGATTCGCTTGACGAGAAACAGGAGGAAACAGGAGGACGGTCAGACACGATTATCAGGTCCAGGCATGGTTTCCCTCCCTGCGATTGCCGTCCTTAACGGCAAAATACCCGTGTATGATCCTGTTGCACGTTGGTGGATTAATGGCGGAGACGGAGTGTGAAACTTCGAACCGCGTTCTGGAAATTCTAGAGGAATGGAACGACTATCTCAAGAGTAATGTCTCGTATTATCAGGAGCCGTCACCATGAGCGGCTTCAGCGATCTTCAATCGGTAGCTCCGGCATTCTCAGTTGCTGCCGGACCCTTTCCAAAGAAATCTAAACGGCGCTACACGCCTCCGTTTTCCCTGCGGCTTACCATCGAGGAACGTCAACGGCTGGATGAGCTGGCAGGCAATCAACCGCTGGGGTCATATATTCGTGACCGCTTGCTCGGCGAACAGGCTGAGAAACGCCGTAAAGTCAAAAAACCTACGCCAGATACCGCCTTACTGGCTCTGGTATTGGGGGAGTTCGGTCGGTCGCGGCTGGCTTCCAATATCAATCAACTGGCTAAAGCGGCCAATATAGGAACGCTGGATGTAACACCCGAAACCGAACGTGAGATTATACAGGCATGCGCGGAAATCCAGGCCATACGCGTGCTATTGATCACAGCGCTGGGTGTAGCGCCCGTGGAAGATGAATGATCCTTGTCGGCAACCAGCGCGGCGGAGCCAAGGATTTGGCCCTGCATCTGCTCAAACAAGAGAATGAGCATGTGGAAGTTCATGAAGTGCGCGGGTTTGCCTCGCACAATCTTATGGCGGCTCTCAATGAAGCCTATGCGATCAGTCGCGCCACGCGCTGCAAACAGTTTCTATTCTCCTTAAGTCTCAATCCTCCCAAGAGTGAGAATGTTTCGACCGAAACATTCAAGCAGGCCATTGAGCGAGCCGAAGAAAAACTTGGGCTAAACGATCAGCCCCGCGCCATTGTTTTTCATGAGAAAAACGGGCGCAGGCATTGCCATGCGGTGTGGTCACGAATCAAGCTGGATGAAATGAAAGCGGTACAGCTTTCTTTCTCCAAACGAAGATTAATCGACTTGTCCCGTGAATTGTTTTTGCAACACGGCTGGACGATGCCGGAAGGACTTAGGCAGTCTCATGAACGTAATCCGCTAAACTTTACGCTGGCGGAATGGCAGCAGGCCAAGCGGATAGGCAAAGACCCGAAGCAGATTAAAGCCGTATTTCAGGAATGCTGGTCGCTCGGTAAAACACAGAACGCTTTTGCCCATGCACTAAAAGAACAAGGATATATCCTCGCCCGTGGCGACCGGCGCGGCTTTGTCGCGGTGGATCACCGGGGCGAAGTGTTTGCCGTATCCAAATGGGTCGGGATCAAAACCAAGGAAGTGCGCACCCGTCTCACT
>CAZYYR010000347.1:0-2117 GCA_964651465.1 uncultured Nitrosospira sp. | reverse complement strand
TGTTTTTCGCTGCTGAAATCGCGGAAGGGACCATCACCGATCTCTATATGCCAAAAAAATAAACCGGCCGATTTCCAGTCATCCGGAAAAAGTTCCAAGATGTTTATTTGGAACAGATTCGACCGCCTTTGTCAGGAGGCGGTCTGGCTCAGCCGCTGAATCGATACTGCTGCGCTATCCCTGCTCCACATTCCGGTTCCTCAAGTGTTTCCGCGGACTGAGGCATTTATCGACGTGCTTCCAGCCTTTCAAGTCGGGGTCTTGGCTTCGAGTGCCATGACCTCGACGTCCGCAGGTAGGGGGCCTTCAAGATGCGTAAATTCCTCGCTGTCCTCATAAGCCAGATGCGTGGTACCAGTCGCCCTGATCAGCGCACCTGCGGCAAGGCCTGTCAGCAGGGCGAGCACGACGCTGAAGGCTATGCCGATAAATTGCGCCACCGCTATTCCGGGAACGACCAGAGCGGCAATGAATGCTCCTAGCAGTCCCGGCATGCCATGCAGATTATGAACTCCACAGGTGTCGATGAGTTTGAAGCGTTTTTCCAGAGCAGGTTGAACAAGCACAAATCCTATTACGCTCACAGCCCCTGCAAGCAGGCCGATGCCGAAGGCGCCTTCTGGCGAGACGATGTTGCAGGTCGATCCGATTGCCACTCCTCCAGCCAGTGCTGCGTTGGCCATATCGACCATTGAGGTTTTGCCCTTGTGGAAATAGGTGCTCAAGAAGTAAGTGCTGATAGTGGCACCACACAGCGCGAGCACCGTATTGACCACCGTTTGCGGCATTTGCTCGAAGGGAACGATGGCAGTGGCGAAACTGGGCCAAAAAAGCCAGAGAACCATTGACCCAAGCATTGCGAACCGATCGGAAGTTGCGTCCGATTCGATCGGCTGGCTTCGTTGTCGCGCCGTGGTCAGGGCAAGAGATAATCCCAGGCCGAAATAGGCGCCGAAGGCGTGTATGATGACTGACCCGGCGGTATCCTGGAACCCCTCAGTGATGCCCATCCCGTTATCGAGCACCAGCCATTCATTCAAGAGATAGGAGGGAACGAGGAACAGCGCCAGCAGTGCGTATTGAAAAACACGAAGCCGGCCGAGCACGGCACCCATGGCAATCAATCCAGCCGCTACCGCAAATTCTGCAAAAAGCAATGCCTGGACGGTGTTGGGAGCGATTTCGTGGGCGAATACCCCGTTTGCGCGAAGCAGTATATAAAGCGGAAGGCCGACCGCCACCACCAGATATGTTCCCGTTGTCGCGCCAAATCCATATCTCCTGACAAACACCATGAGGAAGCCGAAACCCACCAGCAGCATGGCGAGGATATGAATTACATAGTTGTACTGAGCAACCTGTCGTGCCTCATTGAGCTGAGGCGCAACACCGCCCTCACTGGCCCAGGCACTCAAACACATCAGCAAAAAACCTGTTGCACCACACAGCTTCAAGCAAAGACTTTTTTTCATTTTGCCCTCCCATGCTGCTCAGCGGTTCTTTAAGGTAATCGGATTTGCCCGTGCAACAGTGTGAACCTCAATAGCCTCAAGTACAATAGGGATATTTTCAATGGCAGGCGGTCTCATCCAAACGAAATACGATCATCGATTTCCGAATTCGTCGCACCCGCCTTTTCTGATACCGACCTGGGCATGATATGAAAAATGAGTATTGGCTGGACCGTTGGCAGCGAGGTGATACCGGCTTTCACCAGGACGAAATCAATCCTTATCTGTGCCGGTATTGGCCGGACCTGAATCTTGCCGAGGGCGGCGAGGTATTCGTGCCGCTATGCGGCAAAAGCCGCGACATGCTGTGGCTGCGCAGGCAGGGGTATCCGGTGCTGGGTGTGGAATTGAGCGCCGTCGCGGTACAGGCATTCTTTGAAGAAAATGGCTGCATCCCGAACCATATTGCGCAGGAAAGGTTCGATAGCTGGGAAGCGGATGGCATCCGTATCCTGTGCGGAGATTTCTTCGACCTGGAGCAAAGCGACCTGCGGGAAGCGCAGGCCGTGTATGATCGCGCGTCCCTGATTGCTCTGCCGCTGGATATGCGAGAGCGCTATGTTTCCCATCTGATGAAGATTCTTCCGCCGGCAGCCCCCGTCCTGC
>CAZYYR010000346.1:0-2125 GCA_964651465.1 uncultured Nitrosospira sp. | reverse complement strand
GATCGAAGCGCTCCAGCACGCTCGCCAGCGCTGCCCGCATGCCCGCCATGAAGCCAAACTGGTGTGAGCGCAGATCGTCGTGGGCATCCTTCATGGCCTGTAACGGGGCCATGAAACCATGACCCTGTGGCGCCAGCAAATGCGACAGCGCAGCTTCCACCCCCGGCGAGAATTTAAGGGGGTTGTTCTCCCGGGCAGAGATCATGGTCAGATCCGCGCGCACCTCGCGCTTGGCAAACGAGCGAGCCATCAGCAGGTCGAGGGTGCCTTGTGTGGACACGCGCAGCAGTTGCCCCAACGTATCCATGAACTGGGGGGTCAGGCCCGCAGGGATTGTCAGATCTGGAACACCCGCGCCCGCAAGAAACGCGCGCAGCAGCTCATCATGCCCGGTAGCGGCCCCGTCCCGCGCGCCGGCCACCGGTGCAGGCTCCTGCTCGTTCCGGGAAGGCGTGGCCGTGGTTTCAAGATGGGACCGGGGCAGCGGCGCGGGCTCATCGCGGGAAGCCTCGCCTCTTCTCCCCCCATGTGTCGGCGACGGCACGATCACGCTGATGAGCCCCCTGGCGGCCCCGCTCCGTTCTTCGTCGGTCCATGAGAGCGTGGGTTCGCTGCCGCCTGGGGGAGCGGGCCTGGCCGCCGGCGGGCGGAAGGGCCTCACCAGTTCGGAAGCGTCATCACGTTGTACCTTGCCAGGGACTGGCTTCCGTGGCATGGCACCCATGGCAACCAGCGGATCGGACGAAACTCCATCCGGCAGATCAGCCGGAGGTGCCAGCGGCGCATCGGGGGCCAGCGGGTCGAAAGCCGTTTCGCGGTCCAGCTCAGGAAAGAGATCATCGATGCTCATCTCCGGCAGGACGGCATCCAGTCCGCCCGACACGTCATCGGGGCGCGGGATGAAGGAAGTGGCCGGGGGGGGCGACGGCCCCGGCGCGAACGGATCGAAATCGGGGGGAATGATATGGGGCGGACCCGAAGAGAACGAGGAAATCGCAGCAGGATCGCTGGCGGCAGTATGGCCCGACCATCCATCGTTCTCCCGCGATGGCTTCTGCGATGACGGGTCCCGCCGCATGGGATCCGGGGCCGGCAGATCGCCGAACGGGTCTGCGCCGGGCCGCCTGTCGAACAGATCCAGCGGATCATCTTTCGGAATCATTGACGCTAGCCCGGCACCTCGGGCTTCCCGCACGGGCGCAGCCGCATCAACACCGGCGGCTACCCGCATGAGGTAATCGCCGATACGAATTTCGTCACCGATGGAAAGCTTTTCCTCCTCGCCGTTGGCCAGCGAACGGTCATTGAGAAAGACGGGGGTAGCCGTGCCGAAGTTCCGGATGACGTGGCAGCCGCCACGCCAGGCAATCGCGGCATGCGTCCGGGAGATGGTGCGCGCCGGATCGCTCAGCACCAGTGTACTCCCGTCGGCGCGGCCGATAGTACCGCCCGATTCGCCGAATTCGGCTGACAGCGGCTCAGAGGGCCGTAAGCCGCGATAGCCGACCACTTCGATGCGGATCACCGTAGCCCGCTCCCATGAAGGATGCACTGTATCGACCTCGGCTCCCATCGTGCATGCATCATCATCGTGCCTCATCCATTGATCAACGAGCGCGTGGAACAACATGTCCTGCGCCACATGAGCCGATGACCTCCCGCGCAGTATCGCTGCTACCATCCACCACTGTCAACCGGCCCGCTTTCGTACCCCACCCTAACCCATCCTCATGGGAATCAGGCACCCATGGCAGCACGGGACGACATCGCTGCTTCTGCCCACAGGATACCAGGTGGACTGGAAAATGACGCTGGATCAGCTTATCATTCAGTTTTATGCACGGCGCCATGATTCCGGCTAAGGCAACCGGCAAGCGGTCCTGCCTTCCCTGCATTTCCCTGGGAGCGGCCATAATCTGACTCGGAGAACCATGCGGCATCGCAGTCTTTACTATGGCATCGTGCTGCTCGCAGTCCTGGGCGGTTGTGCCACCCAGCCAGTGCCCCAGCCGGCAATGTTGCCGGCCGAACCCGAACCCCCGTTGGTGCCTCCGGTAGTCGTTCCGCAGGGCACCGCAAAGGAACTGTTTCGCGACGGCGTGGAGGCCCTGCAGCAGGGAGATGG
>CAZYYR010000345.1:0-2134 GCA_964651465.1 uncultured Nitrosospira sp. | reverse complement strand
AGGCCAGCAGAAGAATGACAAATCCCGTCAATGTCCAGCGGATGGCGATGCGTCCTCGCCAGCCATAGAACTGCCTGCCCGCGAGAAGCGCGGCAAACACGGCCCAGGAAACGATGCCGAAAAAATTCTTATGAGTGAACTTGACGGCCTGCCCGAATATTTCCTCGGAGAAAACGATCCCGCTGATGAGTGTCAATGTGAGCAGGATGAAACCTGCCCAGATCACACGGAACAACAATGTCTCCATGGTCAGAAGCGGGGGCAGGCTCGTCAGCACCGAAGGCATTGCCGGGCGATGCAGACGGCGCTCCACGACTGCCATGAGCAATGCATGAAGTGCAGCGATAGTCAGCAGGCTATATGCCAGCATGGCGATGAAAATATGGGCCTTGAAAGCAGGAAGTTCGGTATTTGCCAACGGGCGCAGCGAAGGAAGTGCCAGTGGGAGGAGGACCGCTATCGCTGCCACAGGGGCAACCAGGGTTTGCAATCCCTCCAGGCGATAGAAGAAACCCGACAGCCAGTAGATCGCGGCCGTGAGCCATACAATGGAGGAAACGGCGCTGCCGACGCCAAAGCTCAGGCCGATACCGGAGAAGACGGATTCATAGAGTGTGTAGGCATGGAGCGCAAGCGGCGCCAGAATGGCATAATGTTCCCATCCTCCAGCTATCGCCACGTGCTCCGCCGATTTCGCGGAGACGTTCCACCGCGTACGCCAGAAGTGCCATCCGATCAGTCCATACAGCAGGGAAGCGATGAGATAGGCTAGAATACCGGACATTGACATTACGGATTAAACGGGACATCCGGTTAGTCTACACCAATTCTTCCCGAGGGGCATTTTGCATGTTCGATAATCTGACCAGCCGGCTTTCGGGCGTCATCAAGACGCTCAGAGGCGAAGCACGGCTTACCGAGACCAACATACAGGAAGCACTGCGTGAAGTGCGCATGGCGCTGCTGGAAGCCGATGTGGCTTTACCCGTCATCAAGGAATTCATCGCACGCGTGAAGGAGAAGGCGGTCGGCCAGGAAGTGGTCGGCAGTCTCTCTCCCGGGCAGGCGCTGGTAGGGGTCGTGCATCAGGAACTGATTGCGCTCCTCGGAGGCGAAAGAGCCGATATCAACCTTTCTACCGTGCCACCAGCCATCATTCTCATGGCTGGACTGCAAGGCGCCGGCAAAACCACCAGCAGCGGCAAGCTGGCGAAACTGCTGATAGAACAAAAAAAGAAGAAGGTGCTGCTTGTTTCCTGCGACACCTATCGTCCGGCGGCTATCCATCAGCTGGAACTGCTCGCCAAACAAACCGGTGCGGAGTTTTTTCCAGTTCAGGCGGGGCAACAGCCAAAGGAAATTGCCGCGGGCGCACTGAATTTCGCCCGCCGGCACTTTCATGACGTGATGATCGTCGATACGGCGGGACGGCTAGCCATCGACGAAGCGATGATGGCGGAAATCCGCGAACTGGAAGCGCTGCTGAAACCTGTCGAGACCCTGTTCGTGGTGGATGCCATGCAGGGGCAGGATGCCGTCAATACGGCCAGGGCATTTGCGGAGGCATTGCCGCTGACCGGTGTGGTGCTGACGAAGCTCGACGGTGATGCCCGCGGTGGCGCGGCCCTGTCGGTCCTTCACGTGACTGGCAAGCCCATCAAGTTTGCGGGCGTCGCCGAGAAGCTGACCGGGCTGGAGCCCTTCCATCCCGACCGCATGGCGTCACGCATACTCGGCATGGGCGATGTGCTGGGCCTGATCGAAGAAGCCCAGCGCGGCGTGGACCAGCAGGAAGCGGAAAAACTCGCCAGGAAGATGAAGTCGGGCAAAAGCTTCGATCTGAACGACTTCAAGATGCAGTTTCAGCAGATGAGGAACATGGGCGGTATCGGGGCGGTCATGGACAAGCTCCCCGCTCAGTTGAGCCAGGCTGCCCAGAACGTGAAGATGGACGACAAGGTGATAGGGCGCACCGAGGGCATCATCAATGCCATGACACCTCAGGAGCGGGCCAGGCCCGACATCCTGAAGGCCTCACGCAAACGCCGTATTGCTGCGGGCGCGGGGGTCACGGTGCAGGAGGTCAACCGCCTGCTGGCGCAGTTCGAGCAGGCGCAGAAAATGATGAAAATGA
>CAZYYR010000344.1:0-2134 GCA_964651465.1 uncultured Nitrosospira sp. | reverse complement strand
GAGGTCAACCGCCTGCTGGCGCAGTTCGAGCAGGCGCAGAAAATGATGAAAATGATGAACAAGGGCGGCATGGCCAAGATGATGCGGAGCATGAAAGGAATGCTGCCGGGCATGCGCTGAAGCAAGCAGGCCTGGAATCCACCGCTCTCACTGCGCTGCGGGCACGTTTTTGAGCCCATCGACATGTTCGCCGCGTTTGACGTTTTTCTTCGCGAACCATCCCAGGTTCATCTCCAGCGCGTATTTGGCGGCGCCTGCTGAAGTGTGCGCCGTTCTCGTATGCGGCATCATATCGGCCACATTGAGAATCATGCCTTTCTCATCGATAAAGGCGACACTCAGCGGAATTTCCGTATTCATCATCCACATGCTATGCCGCTCGGGTTCCAGGAATACGAACAGCATCCCGTCGTTTTCCCCGAGCGATTGCCGGAACATCAATCCCTGGGAACGGGCAAGCTGGGTATGCGCAACCTCGGCGGAAACGGGATAACCTGAAATCCTGAGCTGGCGCACTGGAAGGTCGGCAGCAGCAGCGGCTGAAAGGAAAAAGGCAAAAAGGGCCGCAAGCAGGCGCATCAATGTTTCCCGGTGCTGCCGAAACCATTTGCCCCGCGGCCGCTTTGCTCAAAATCGGCCACCACATTGAAATCCGCCTGGATAACCGGTATGACAACGAGTTGCGCGATCCGCTCGAGCGGATTCAGCAAAAACGAGGCGCGTCCGCGATTCCAGCAGGATACGAGTATCTGTCCCTGGTAATCTGAATCGATCAGCCCGACCAGGTTGCCCATCACGATGCCATGCTTGTGCCCCAGTCCGGAACGGGGAAGCACCACCGCGGCCAGTCCCGGATCGGCAAGATGAAGCGCGATGCCGGTCGGGATAAGGCTGACCTCACCGGGCTCGATGGTCATGACATGGTCGATGCAGGCGCGAAGGTCCAGACCGGCGGAACCAGGGGTGGCATAGGAGGGCAGCTGTTTCTCGAGACGCTTGTCGAGAATCCGGATATCTATTTTTTTCCGCATGTCAGATCCTTCGCTGATAGAGTGCTGCGGCATGCCGGATCAAGTGCCGCGCCTGTTCCATTTTCTTGGCTTTCGGTAAATGATGCCTGCCGGAATCATCGAACAGCGTCAGCGCACACTCCTCGGCCCCGATTGCCTCCTGGGCCAGATTGGCGGCGAGAAGCGGCAGCTTTTTACTGCGCCGCTTGAGTTCGGCATTCTCTTCGAGATTTTCCGTTTCGGCGGCAAACCCTACACAGAATGGGGGGTGAGGCAGCCCAGCCACATACGCGAGTATATCGGGGTTGGGCACGAGTTCGAGCACGATATTCTTCCCGCTTTTTTTTGCCTTCTGGCTGCTGGTGTATTTCGGCCGATAATCCGCGACTGCCGCGACACTGATAAAAATGTCGATACCGGGGATTTCGCTTTTCACGGCTGACAGCATATCCTCGGCGCTGGTGATTCTGACAAGCCTGGCACAGGGGGGCGCATCGAGGCATACGGGACCGGAAACAAGCGTGACTTCCGCCCCCGCCTCCCATGCCGCGCGCGCCACGGCATAGCCCATTTTCCCTGAACTTGCATTGGTGATTCCCCGAACCGCATCGACAGCCTCATAGGTGGGACCTGCCGTGACCAGCACGCGCCTGCCTCGCAGTTCCCGCAGCCCCAGGAAATGGTGGATCGCTTCGGCAAGCTCGCTCGCTTCCAGCATCCGCCCCATGCCCGTCTCCCCGCAGGCCTGGGCGCCGCTGGCTGGGCCGAGTATGGCGACGCCATCGCTGCGCAGTGCAGCGAGGTTGCGCTGGGTCGCAGGATTTTCCCACATCTGACGATTCATCGCCGGCGCAACCAGCATGGGGCAATTGCGCGCGAGGCACAATGTCGAGAGCAGGTCGTCTGCGAGACCATGGGCAAGCTTTGCGATGAAGTCCGCAGTGGCGGGAGCGACGAGAATGGCATCCACATTGCGCGAAAGGTCGATATGCGCCATACCGTTCGAGACGCTCGAATCCCATAACCCGGTGAATACGGGTTTGCCGGTCAGGGCCTGTAACGTTGCCGGGCCCACGAAGCGGCCCGCGGATTCCGTCATGACTGCCTGTACGTCCATACCGTCC
>CAZYYR010000343.1:1854-2173 GCA_964651465.1 uncultured Nitrosospira sp. | reverse complement strand
TGCAGGCAGAAGTGCCGGTGCGGGTGTGCGGATTCTGCCTGATGCCGAATCATTGGCATATGGTCTGTGGCCGGAGAAGGACGGGAACCTGGCGAAGTTCATGCAGCAGCTGACGATCAGGCACGTCCGTCGCTGGTTGGTCGCTGCCTCGGCCGCGGAAACAGTAATGTGGACCCGTCCCGATTTGTTGGTTGTGCTTCTTGCTTTTCATCGAGAATCTCCTGATTCCTCTGGGCCGTAAAGATTCTCATAGCGGGTGGTACTGGTTTTTTTTTTGGGGGGAGCGACTGTCTTGAATTTCAAGCGATTTCAAGATTAT
>CAZYYR010000343.1:0-1844 GCA_964651465.1 uncultured Nitrosospira sp. | reverse complement strand
GCAATGGAAATCCGGCTTTTCTCGCACTTGCTGTTCGATCGAGACGAGGGTCTTCAGCGTTCGTTGCAGCGGCTGCGAACTGAGGAGCGACTGTCTTGAATTTCAAGCGATTTCAAGATTATTTCTCCATGCGGTTTTATTTCGGATCATGGCGTTCAGGATGACGAGCAGCTTGCGAGTGCAGGCGATCAGGGCAAGCTTCTTGGCCTTGCCTGCGGCGACGAGCTTGGCGTAGTGAGCCTTCAGGGTCGGGTTGTAGCGCGTCGCCACGAGGGCGGCCATGTAGAGGGCGGAGCGAACGACCTTTCTGCCGCCCCAGGTGGTGCGTTTTCCGCGCATCATTCCGCTGTCGCGGTTGATGGGAGCCACGCCGACCAATGCGGCGATCGCCTGCCGGCTGGCATCCCCGAGTTCGGGCAGGCAGGCCAGAAGCGTGCGTGCGGTGAGCTTGCCGATGCTCGGGACGCCGGTGAGCAGGTCTTGCTTCTCCTTCCATATCGGGGAGTTTTCAATGTGCTCGTCGAGGTCATCGTCGATGGCCTGGATCTGCTTGTCGATGACGGTGAGGACCGCCCGGATGCTTTTGCTGATGCGTGCGGTGGCAGCTTGTGCCAGCCGATTGCTCTCGGCTGTACGGAGTTCGATCAGTTGCCTTCTGCGTGCCAGCAGATCAGTCAACGCGACGCTGTCTGCGTCAGGAATGGGCTTGGGCGTTGGATTGACCTGCTCTCCGAAGCGTGCGATGACCATTGCATCAATGGCATCGGTTTTGGCGAGGATGCCCAATGCCCGTGCGAAGTCTCGGACCTGCCTGGGGTTCACAACGACCACGGGCAAGCCTGCCGCGGCGAGTGCGGCGACGACAACGCGCTGGTAGCCGCCGGTGGACTCGAGGACGACCAGGCGGGGTAAGAGCGACTTGAGCCAGCAGATAAGCTTGTCGTGCCCGCCTGAATCGTTATCGACGCTGGCCAGAGGCTGGGCCGGAGCGGGAAGGCAGGCGACATCAAGGCGGCTCTTGCTGATGTCGATGCCGACGACAATGGGGTTGGACGTTTTGTCCATGACGGTCAATCCCTTCCTTGCGGATGCGGACTTGCCGTTGTGCCGCGAGTCGGACGCCGGCAGCGGTCCTGGCGACTGTTCGGGTTTGGACCGAGACGATGTGGGCCGGGATCCAGCTCCCCCACGGCGTTTTCCGCCCGGGGGGCGTCGATCTCGCGGCCCGTCCTGGTTCTGCGTGGATTCGCTATGCTTCCCCACGCAGAACGAAGATGATTTTATCGAATGCTTAGGGCGAAGATACAGGGGGGCGTATACCTGAGTCATTAGAATAATAAAGAAGAGATAGCATGAAAAATACAACTGTTTTCCTTTATTGGTTATTTGCCTTATCTTATTTGTGTTCGCCAGCCCGAGCTCAAGTAGATGATTTCTGTCAGAACGCCATTTTGTGGACAGCGATGGATCGGCTGTTCGCGGGTCGCGTTGGAATCTCTTTCCAAACTCAGAGCATCAAAGATAAGGAATTTGGTATTGATTTTGATGGTATTTACGTGTGTAATCCTGGCGGGTCTCCTTTGATGATTTTGCGTTATGCCGATGGGCTTCCCTACCTGTATGCGGCGGATGGGTTTGTTCTGTTCTATGATCCGGCGACACCCGGTGTAGTTTGGCAGCTGAATGGATATTGGCCATTATTGGTTATCAGCCACGATGGGAAAGGTACTGGTCTAAAAACGATTTTGACACGTAGAGCGGAGGAGGCGGGGGTGCTGGTGGACTTTATTGCGATTCGCGATGACGCGCAGCTCATGCGATACGACGCGGTACGTAATGTCATA
>CAZYYR010000342.1:0-2175 GCA_964651465.1 uncultured Nitrosospira sp. | reverse complement strand
GCGCCCCGGCGATTGTTCCTGATGGCCCGAAGGCTCCATTCGATCTGCTGTTTCTGCCTTGCTTCATCCGGTGCCAGGCCGGAAAGATGGGCGAGCCTGGTTTCCAGGCGGTCGATCGTCTCGCGTTTGGCCGTTTCGGCTGATCGACGCAAGACCATGCCGTTGATGAAAACCAGCAAGGCATTGAGCACGAAGATGATCGCGAGCGAAACGGGAAACCCCCAGTTATCCAGGTAGGGATGGCGGGCAATGCCGATGAGGAACATGACGATGAATGGATAATAGATGAAATTACCTATGACAGTGGTGCGATCCGCGATGAGTTCGATACCCAGCCATTCATCCAGATGTTCCTGTCTTATTCCGTTTGCGCTGGCGAGCCGGCTGCGCGTGCTGTCGGACCAGCGGATCCTGTTCATGGCAATGCAATTGACCCATCGCCGGCAAAGCCGGGTTGCATCGACCACGTAGAAGATCAGCGTCATCATCATGGCGACACCCAGGAGTATCAGCCCGTCATTGACGTCGAAACAGGAAATACCGCGACAGGGCGTATTGGGAATGCCGAACAGTGCCATCATCGCAGCTATAAAGCAGAGGGCAATGATGACCTGAGGGAAGCCGCGGGCCATGAAGTTCTTCAACTGTCCCAGTTTTCTGTATTCGTTCCAAAGCTGTGCGGCGTCGATCTCGGGCGTGGACTGCGGGTGCCAGAGATGAACCCCCAGGCAGGTGTGGAGCGTCCGCCTCCACCAGGCGAGGGGGTAGGATCCGTCCGCGGCAGAAGGCCCGGGAGGCTTCGGTTGTTCGCTTTCCTCTTCCAGATCGAACTTGCGCGCAAGAACACCATCGTTGATTTTCATCTTCCGCCAGATGTGCCAGAGAAAGAACAGGCTTGCAGCCAGTGCGACCAGACGAATGATGGCGGTCGGCCATGCGCTGATTCCATCGGTCAGCGTGAAAGGCTCGGCTTCCATCAGGTTCGGGGTTCTGCTCATCACCCATTCGGCAAGTGTGTAAAGGACGGTCCCGCCAGCGGCGATAAACAGCAAGGTCCGCCAATCGGTGGCAAGCCTGAATGCGGCGTGCGCAATCGTGCTGCTGATCAGCATGCCGCCAAGCAGGAGGATGACGAGAGCGGCAATCGCCTTCTCGGTCCATTGGCGTATTCGCAGCGTGTCGGCCATGGCGGAAATATCCGGGCGCGCAGGATGGATGCTGCGATATTCCTCGATTCGCTGCGATGGGTGGGCGCTGACAGGATCGGTGCTGATATCGAAAGGGCCCTGCCGGCCGATTTCATACAACCGCGGCCCGGTATTCCGGTAACGCTCATGGGGTGGGTTCCGGCTCGTGCCGGGCCGTTCGAAACGAACGCAGTCCGGGCAGTCTTTTTGCTCTACCGGCTCCAGGTGCTTCAATGCCAGCAGCGTGGCATAGAACAGCGATGTCTGATAGCTGTCCCGAAACGGCAGGATAGGTTCCTGCAGGTCGGGCCGAAGGTTCAATCCAAAGTGCGATGCAACGATGAGATTGCGGGTCGTTTTCCATTGGCTGGAAACGGCTAGCCTGGCATTCAGGTCCGTGGTGAAAAAAATGGATCGAGGAAATTTCTGGCGCAGCGCCTGCAGGATCAGCAGTTTGTCATAAACATCGCTTCCCAGCACCCCGATGGCCCTGAATTCCTTCCCATCCAGTGCTTCTTCCTGCTTTAGTGCGGCGGCCAGTCTTATGAGATAGTCGAGCTGGCTGCGGCCTTCGGGCAGTTCTCCTCCGATCCGCCCCGGATCCGAAACGAGGTGTTCATACCAGGGCTTGTCTCTGGGCTGGGCAGGCTTGTCGCCGTTCTCGTCCCGTCTGGCAGGCAATTCCCCGTCGAGGCCTGCAAGGTACGAATGACGGGATATCCACGCAGGCCATTCATCCCGGCGCAGCTTGTCGATTGCCGGTTCCAGCGCACCGCCCGTCCCCTCTGTCAGGGCGACGGCAGCAAAAGTACGCGGCAGCGCGCGTCCGTACGGCGTATCCCATTCGGATATGAGGGCAATCTTGTAGTCGCAGCCGTCTCGTTCGCAACCGGCAAGATCCACTTTGCGGCGGTGCAGTTCTCTTACCAGTTCCGTTGCCAGTTCAGCATCTGTGCCGATGATGCGATTGAATCCGCCGATTCCCGCG
>CAZYYR010000341.1:0-2179 GCA_964651465.1 uncultured Nitrosospira sp. | reverse complement strand
AGGCATGCCGAACGGTGAAACGCATCTGGAGATATCTGAAGAATACGACGTGGTGATCGTTGGCGGAGGAATTGCCGGTCTTTACTGCTGCCGCGAGCTTATACGCAAGGTCAGGCAGGGCTCGTTACCCGATATTCGAAGCATTCTGCTTCTCGAGGGCTCGGATCGATTTGGCGGCCGCATAGAAACATGGTCCCTGCTGAGGGCCGGCGAAGAACAAGGCGCGGCCATCGGGTTCGAAAATACGTTCGACCCATGCGCATGGGACTTCCAGCAGCCGCATCCCCGCCCCGGCTGCAATGACAACCTCAAGGATCCTTACCTGCAGTCCGAGGAAAGATCGTACGAATATTTTCGCGCGGAATTCGGGCCGATGAGAATCGAGCCGCGCGATCAGCCGTTATTGAAGGCACTGCTCGACGAACTCGGCATCAGGGAGCAGGTTCCGGGCGAAGAGGAAAGCCTGGACGATCTGGTGCCGTTTTCTTCCTACGCTTCGGAAGAACCGATGGATCCCCGCTTTACCCTGCGGGAAGAAGAGGCGCAGCAGAAGAGCCCACTCGACTTGATGATACTCGCCCTGCGGCACATACTCGAACTCGTGGATGGAATCGAGCCTGGCGGTACGGCTTCAAATGCCGGCACCGAAAGCGGGACGAAAATCTCAGGCCCCTGGCAAACCGAGGCAGCCAATGAGCAATGGAAGAATCTGCGGAATGAAGCTTTCTTTCACCGGTATTACTGGAAAGGGGAATTGCTGGAGTGGATCCAGAATCTCACCGAGCAGGATTTCATAAAAATCCGCCGTCAGGCCCGGTTCCGCGGCCAGCCGCTATGGAACCTCGGCTTCTGGAATGTTCTCAGCGATGTACTGAGCCATTTCGCCGTCGTCAAGATCAGGGACTGGGGCAGCTATTATCATTTCGTGCATGAGAACCTGAATGCGGCGGAATGGATCATCTTCTGGCTCAGGGCGATTCGAAGCACGGGTTCACTGCGCGGCATCCGGGGAGGAATGAGCCGTATCGTCTGGAAGCTCCTGGAAGAACTTCATGGGCATAACCTTCACGCGGAACCGCCTGTGGTCCATATCCGGAAGGGCAGGAAACTCCTGGGCCTGAAGAGCCGGGGCGACATGGTTGATGTCGAGGTTGACGGCCCGGGTGGGACGATCAGGGCGAAAAGGGTAATACTTGCGCTGCCGCGGAGTCCGCTGGAAGAGATTTCGTGGAATGGAAAAAGACCGCCAGAGAGGTTGCAGGAAGCGCTGAATGCGGTGGTGCCCCTGCTGCTGCTGAAATGCTTCTTCATCATCGAGCGACCCTGGTGGGAGGATAACCGCCCCTTGAACAGAAACGCCGCGGACCTGCCCACGCGTGAACTGCTGTACGTCAAAAGCAAGGATGGAACGAAAGGGCTGATCATGGTCTATACGGATCGCCCCGCCATCACGTTCTGGTCCGATTATCTGAGAGCGGACCCCGAAGGAGCGGACTCCAAAGGGGACGCGGCAGGAAAAGATCAGCTGGAAGGACCCCAGCTCGAATACCAGGAAACCGCCAGGACCTGGTTCCTGGAGAAAGTGCGATCCAAAAAGGATGGCGGAATCGTTGAAATGAAACCCGGCTCCGCCCGGCTATGGCAGCGCTTCGTGCAATTCGCCAGGGATTACGAGCATCACGATTTCACCCATTGCCGCCTGCTGGCGTGCGGCATACGCGACTGGGGAAAGAAACCCTTCGGCGCGGCAGCCCATGGGTGGCGTCCGGGCGTAAGGTCATGGGAACATATCGATTTTCTCAAAGCTTTTTCGCTGGACGAGGGAAATGCTCAGGCGAAAAACGTCCACATATGCGGCGAAGCGTTCTCCGATTACCAGGGCTTCGTGGAAGGCTCGCTGCGTTCCGCCAATGAGGTACTCGGGGTTATCGAGGAGCAAGGCAGGCCGGGCGGGACATGAACAGGGAAATGCTCCCTGCGCGATGCCCAGTCATCAGGGCATGATAGAATCCATGCCAGATTGAGTCTTTCTGCCTCCAGCGTTGCATGCCATGAATGAAAATCCCCGTACCGAACTGCTGAAAACCCTGCTTTCGAGCCGTATCCTGCTGCTGGATGGCGCCATGGGCACCATGATCCAGAGCCACAAGCTCGGCGAGGCGGAGTATCGCGGCCAGCG
>CAZYYR010000340.1:0-2190 GCA_964651465.1 uncultured Nitrosospira sp. | reverse complement strand
TCCGGCCTGCAGATCGGCACCGGCGTCAGGCCAGTGGCGACCGAGCGCGTTTTCACGCAAGGCAATTTGCAGCAGACCGGAAACTGGAAGGACGTGGCGATTCAGGGCCAGGGGTTCTTCCAGGTGCTGCGGCCCGACGGATCGACCGCCTATACACGTGACGGCTCCTTTCAGACCGATATGGAGGGGCAGCTGGTGACATCGAGCGGCTACCAGATCCAGCCGGCGATCACGATACCCGCCAATGCCCAGAGCATTACCATCGGACGGGATGGCGTGGTCAGCGTCGTCCAGCCCGATTCTCCGCTTCCGGTGCAGGTAGGGACGCTCCAGGTTGCGACCTTCATCAATCCGGTCGGATTGCAGAGCGTGGGAGAAAATCTTTACGTGGAAACCGGCTCCAGCGGCACCCCCAACATCAATACGCCGGGCGTCGACGGAACGGGACTGCTCACCCAGGGCTACGTGGAAACATCCAATGTCAATGTCGTGGAAGAGCTGGTCAACATGATCCAGACCCAGCGCGCCTATGAGATAAACAGCAAGGCGGTCCAGACATCCGACCAGATGCTGCAGCGCCTCGCACAACTGTAGATTGCCCAGCCAGCCGGACAATACGCCATGTACAGACCAGAATGGAGCAGCGCAGGCAATGCAGCGTCGGGCATGAGAAAAAGGCCCTCGCTGGTACGCATTGCCGGCTTCCTTGCTGTGATCCTGTTCGGGCTCCAGGGTTGCGTTACCCTGCCGCCGCCAGCGCCGATCGTGCAGCAGCCGATGTCACTCCATGCGCCCCAGGGCGGGCCGTCACCTGCCACGGGGTCCATCTACCAGGCGCGCACGCATGACCGTCCGCTGTTCGAGGATCGCCGCGCGCGCCAGATCGGCGATACGCTGGTGGTTGTCCTCAACGAGAAGACCAATGCCAGCAAGCGCTCCAACAGCAGCGCCAACAAGAATGGCAGCGTCAGCGTCGGCATCCCTCCCATCGTGTTTGGCATTCCCATCACCAAGGAGGTTGACATGGGCGCATCGACTTCCAATGATTTCCAGGGGAAAGGCGAAGCGGCTTCCGCCAATAATTTCACCGGCACCATTACCGTTACCGTCATCGACGTGCTGCCCAACCGCAACCTGGTGGTCAGCGGGGAAAAGCAGCTCGCCATGACGCAGGGCACGGAATATATCCGCCTCTCCGGGGTGGTGCGTCCCGAGACCATCGTCAATAACATGGTTTCGTCCATCCAGGTGGCCGATGCAAAACTCGAGTACAAGGCGAACGGCTATATCGACGAAGCGCAGACGATGGGCTGGCTTTCGCGTTTTTTCCTGACAGTTTCACCTTTCTGAGCACATGAACAGGATGCCACACAGGAGATTCGGAACGATGCCCATGCAGGCCGGGCGATGGCTGCTGGCGCTGTCGCTGTCCCTGTCCCTGGGCGGGGCATTGATCGCTGCTCCCGCCCAGGCCGAACGCATCAAGGACCTCGCCTCCATCCAGGGAGTCCGTCCGAACCAGCTGGTGGGATACGGGCTGGTGGTCGGGCTGGATGGCACGGGCGACCAGACGATCCAGACCCCGTTCACGATCCAGGCGCTGAACAGCATGCTGATGCAGATGGGCATCAACGTGCCGCCGGGAACCAACATGAGGTTGCGCAACGTTGCCGCGGTGATGGTGACGGCCACACTGCCGTCGCTGGCGCAGCCCGGGCAGCTGATCGACGTGACGGTTTCCAGCATGGGCAACGCCAGGAGCCTGCGCGGCGGCACGCTCCTGATGACGCCGCTCAGGGGTGCCGATGGAGAGGTCTACGGAATGGCCCAGGGAAACCTGCTGGTGGGCGGATTTGGCGCGGCTGCCAGCGGCAGCTCCGTGCAGGTCAATCACCTGAGCGTCGGGCGCATCAGCGGCGGCGCAACGGTAGAGCGCGCCGTCCCGGTTGCGCTCGGCCTGGGCGACACAATCCGGCTCGAGCTCAATACGACGGATTTCTCGACGACCAGGCGGGTGGTGGAGGCCATCAATGGCCGCTTTGGCGCAGGCACGGCAGCTGCGCTGGATGGCCGCGTCATCGAGGTCCAGACACCGGCGGGCAGCGACGCGCGCGTCGCATTCATCGCCGAAATGGAAAGCATGAACATCAGTCCGGCACAGATGCAGGCCCGGGTCATCGTCAACAGCCG
>CAZYYR010000339.1:0-2190 GCA_964651465.1 uncultured Nitrosospira sp. | reverse complement strand
TCCGTACCCACCGTCCACAGCAGCCACGCTGCAACGATGCAGAAAGTCGCCACGAATGGCCAGCCGTCCGCCAGCACCTCGCGCAGGCCGGACATCCCGCCCTTGTCCGCAGCCGGGCCGCGTATGGCCGCAGCGGCTTCCTTGCGGCTGCGGATGACCATGACCAGCAGCATGGCATGGACCACGAGCCCTACCAGCTTCAGAAGCGCGTCATGCGTGGCGCGCGTCGCCCCCGTCTGCACCGCCACATCGGCGAAGGCGCTGCCGAAGACGGCGACGATGACGACCCAGCGCAGCCATCGATTCAGATAGCCTGCCGCGCCATCGCTGATGTGAATCAACCGCAGGCCCTGCCCAAGGGGCGAAGCCATGAGATGCACCACGCTCAGCACCAGGCGCGTGGAAGCATAGGCATCGATAACAGGCAGCATGGCGCTGTAGAATATCGTCGACTTTCCCCCGAACGCATAAAGCAGCACGATTGCGATGCCCAGGAAGACGCCCAGCGGGATCAGTTCGAGTACCCAGTGCATCAGCGCATAAGGAAAGCGCTGCAGAAGGCTCCAGTGGCGGTCTGCGGCGATCCTGGCACCCGTTCCCTGTCGCCTGTCGGGAGGCATCGCGGACGCTCCCGCGGCTCCTTCCGTGTCGACCGTTTTTTCTGCTTCCTCCTTTCGCCGATCGGCGGCTGCCCGGCTGGCGGCGGCACGGCTCTCGACGAGCCTGCGGGGACGGGTTAGCAGGCGCCGCGCCAACATATCCGCCACGAGCGCACCCGCGAGAATCACGATAACCTCTCCCAGCGCAACGAGGACCACGTTGCGGCGTTCCGGAACGCCCAGGTTATACTGCCACCAGTCGCCCACCGTCTGGATTTCCAGGATTATGCCCACGGCAGAACGCAACTGCCCTGCAACCATGGCGAAGCGTTCCCTGATTGCGTCGAAAACCTGGGCCATCAGGCCGTTTTTGGCAAACTCGATCGGTGCCACTTTCTCCTCCGCAGGCGCCGCCTCAGCCGGAGGGGCGGACGGGACGGAAGCCGCGCGTGACTCGGCGGGAGCTGCCGGCACGGATGAAGTGGAAGGGGTTGCCGACGTATCGCCCGTGGCACCCATGGCTTGCGCGATTGCATCGAGTGTCTGTTCGAGCTCAGCGCGTTTTTCCTCATCACGAAGGATGGCGAGCGTACTTCTCGCCTGTGCTGCCGTAAGGGAAATAGGGGAGATAGGGGAGATAGGGGAAGCAGGAGACGACGACTGCCCCGCGCGCTCAGCATGTTCGGCAGCGGATGCGCCACCCGACAGCAAAGCGGTCAGTAGTAAATTCGTCGATACCAGCAGAACGAAGACTCGGTTCAATGACATGGCAAGGGAGAAATAGCTTGAAAAGACCTGACGGCCCGCGGCGGAACTCGATCCAGCCGGAGCACCTCCGCGGATGAGCGGAGGGACATGAATTGTACTTTTAGCGGGTTGATTTCATCAAACCACCCCGCGCAGCCAGTCAGGCGCGTCTATGGGCAGATACCCACCCCTGTCGCATTAAGTAAGCATGGAGCTGCTTGTAGCAGGCTACAAGCAACCGCCGACCTCTGGAAAGCAGCCGAAACGCGCCCGCGCTTATGGGATGTCGGCGCTGCGATCCTCCGCACCCGTTGCGGCTTGGCCTTCAGGTGCAGGCCACAGCAAGATGACCTTCTGGCTGCCCTCTTTCCCCACGCTCAGCCGGCGATGGATGGTTTTCGACTCGAAGACCGCATCGAGCGAGTAGTTGCCCGGGGGGAGCTTTACCAGGACATAAGGTCCTTCGGCAGTCATTTCCAGAATGGTGCTGCCCGCCTTGTCCCGGATGGTTATCTTCGCATCGCTGATGTATTCGGCACGGGGCACAGCTACCCGGGCCAGTTCCAGCATCAGGGGCCACGAACCTGCTACCTGCTTTATTGCATCCGACTCATCCTTGCCTATCCCGCCGGTAAGAAACTCGACCTGTCCCTGGGTTTGCACGGGAGGAAGCGTGCTGCCGGCAATGGATGAATCGCCCTGCGCGAAGGCAGCAGCGCCAGTCATTCCCATGCAGCCGATCAGCAGCATGGCGGCCAGGCTCAGGCCAGGAGCCGCCGGGAAGCGTTTAGTGGTTTTCATGAATCGTCCTCCAGTTACTCATGAGGTCCATGCCTCATGCCGA
>CAZYYR010000338.1:1995-2213 GCA_964651465.1 uncultured Nitrosospira sp. | reverse complement strand
TGCCGTACACCCAGCCGCGCTCCACCGCGTACTCGATGCGCTCCGACAGGTCCGAGATCGACGTGGCGCCGCGCGGCAGCTGGTCCAGCGCATCGGTGATGTCACGCGCGAAGCGGGAGCCATCCACTTCGAAGTGCCTGAAGATGCGGTGCAGATCCGAATCCCGGGTGGCCAGGATCTGCTGCAGCCAGTGCTCCAGCTCGACGTAGGGGTTGCCG
>CAZYYR010000338.1:0-1985 GCA_964651465.1 uncultured Nitrosospira sp. | reverse complement strand
GGAGGTCTTGAGCATGCCCACCAGGAGGTGGCCGGTCCTCACCTGCGTCTCGCCGAACATCAGTGTGCCGTACACCCAGCCGCGCTCCACCGCGTACTCGATGCGCTCCGACAGGTCCGAAATCGACGTGGCACCGCGCGGCAGCCGGTCCAGCGCATCGGTGATATCGTGCGCGAAGCGGGAGCCATCCACTTCGAAGTGCCTGAAGATCCGATGCAAATCCGAATCCCGGGTGGCCAGAATCTGCTGCAGCCAGTGCTCCAGTTCGACGTAGGGGTTGCCGCGCAGCTTGCAGAAAACTGTGGCTCCCTCGATGGCTTTGTACGCCAGGCTGTTCAGCTTCCCAAACAGCGCGACGCGGCTGATTTCACCCATGGTTCGCTCCCTCTCGTGTTTTTGCGACATCCGGATCGTTCGTGCCGGATCGACGTGCGACCAGCCGCTCGGCATCCAGGTCCAGATCCGCGGCATCGGTGCCTGGATGCTTACCCAGCCACACACTCCAGCCGAGCTGGCCGAACCGGCCCAGTCGAGCCGGGGGTATCTCTTCCCGCGCCAGCACGAGCCGCACATCCCACTCCAGCTCGAAGCAGAGATACTGCCTGACCCAGGCCACGAGACGCGCGATCGCCTTTCCTCCCGGCAGAAAGCTTTCGTACTGCCGCAGCGTGAGCGGCCCCAGGCGTATCCTGAACCGGTGCTGCCGGTCCCAGACGCGGGCGCCGAGCACAGCGCCCGCGCCCAGGCACGCACTGGCACGATCCTTATGGACAGAAAGGCGCGTCTGGTCATCTGCCGGGATACGCAGCCAGTGTCCTACGAATTCCTCGACTTCCACCGGCACGCGGAAATAGCCTGCCAGTACCGCGGCGAGTCCGTCGCGGTTACGTACCTGCCGGCCCAGCAGGCCGGCAAAGAACAGCTTGGCGAAATCGCCGGTTTCGTCCCGATGGCGCACCTCTTTGCCTGCCAGTCCCAGGACCGCTCCCGTATAGATCGAGAAGCGGTCCTGGCGCGGCCGATCCAGGCTGACCGTTGGCCGCGCTTGCGCCCATGCACGATAGAAAAGCATCAGGAAGCGGTGGTTCAGCATGTCCAGGAAGCGCGCGAAGGTGGCGTCTCCCGCGTTCAGCAGGCGCATGCGGGCATATTCGGTGAGATGCAGGGGCAGCGGGCCATTGGGTCCCAGCAACCCGAAGAAGCGCACCTCCATGCGTGCCGGGCGGCCGCCGGCAGGCAGAAGGAACGATGACAGCGAAGCGGGAGCGAACGCCATCGAGGGCTCCTGGGCAAGCCTCACGGGCTCATCCATCGGCCGCAGCCCCGCGCCCAGCCGCGGCTTTTCCGGGTGCAGGCACTCGATGCGCCGCATCGCCTGGAAGAAATCGAAGCCATGGGGGCTGTCTTTCAGGGCGCGGAAGTAGGTCAGAGGATCTGGCGCGTCCCGCATCGCGGCCTCCAGCGCATGATCTCGGCCCGCTCGACGGAGGACAGGACGGTTTCGGTGAATGAATTGAGCGAGACGTGGCGGGCGAAAAACCGCTCCATCACGCTGCCGAACAGGAATGCGCTGCCGCCCTGGAATGCGGACTCCTCAAGGTGCAGCCCGATTTCCAGACCGCGCCCGAAGGCGATCGGCCCCGGCATGGGCAGGCGGCGTACCAGCGGCCTGGCCGATACCCCGCGAATGCCCTCGATCTGCTTCCTGACAGCGACATCGGAATTCGCCGCATACAGTTCCAGCATTTCGCGCAGCGCGGCCGCGCCCTTGCTCTCGTCGGCCTCCATCAGGGATAGGTAATTCAGCGACAGGTGGCTGATGAACTGCCATGCGGCCTCCCCGCTCCACTGGGGAGAATAAGGCCGGGAGGGCCCCTTGGCGCATCGGACAGCATCGAGTGGTGCCGCACTGTCCAGCGTGAAATCCGTCCTGCCCATACCCAGGGGCATCAGCAGGGGCAGATCGCGGTTGGTACACAGCGCCG
>CAZYYR010000337.1:0-2232 GCA_964651465.1 uncultured Nitrosospira sp. | reverse complement strand
TGCTGCAATCCATCTTCGGCCGTTTCATCGGGGCGGCGCTGATCAGTGGAGGGGCAGGGGTGGTCAGCTGGCTGGTTTTTTCATCCGTAGCCATGGGCTTGCTGGTGGGGCTGTTTGCCTTCTTCGTCAGCCTGTTCGGAAGTCCGGGAAGCGGCATTTCGAGAGGCGGACGCCATGGATGGCCGAGCGGTTTCGGCGGGATGGGGGGCCGAGGTTTTGGCGGTGGCGGTGGAGGCTTCGGCGGCGGCGGCGCGTCGGGGAGATGGTGAGATGACCCGATTGCTACGACATCTTGGCGCGGGTTCCCTGGCAGTGCGGCGGGCGTTCCCGCCTGCATCCCTGGCGGTGATCGAAGAGGCCATACGGCAGTCCGAAGCCGGCCATGGAGGCGAGATCCGTTTTGCCGTGGAAGCGGCACTGGATATGCGGTCTCTCCTTCAAGGGCAGCCTGCGCGCGAGCGGGCAATCGAAGTATTTTCCCAGCTCCGTGTATGGGATACCGAGCAGAATAACGGGGTGCTGATCTACCTCCTGCTCGCGGATCGCGATGTAGAAATCATTGCCGACCGCGGAATCGATACCCGTGTCGGAAAGAACGAGTGGGAAGCGATATGCCATGAAATGGAAAGCGCTTTTGGTGCAGGCCGATTCGAAGCAGGGGTGCTAGCCGGAATTCAAGCGATTGGTGCCCAGCTGCAGTTATATTTCCCCTCCGGACAGGCAGCGGTCGGCAACGAACTTCCCGATAAGCCGGTGATTCTGTAACGGGCGATCCAGGGAGGTGCCCCTCTGCCTGTTCGATGTTTTCCAGCCTTCGGCGGCTTCCCTAATGGCCTTTATGCGCACCGATGAGATGGAGCGAATCCTGAATGCTCTGGTTGTGCAGGTGCCACTGGCGTATGAGTGCCATAATGACCGCGACGAACAGGCCGAACAGGACGATGACCGCATAGACATGAACATCGAAGCTTACCAGCACCGCATACAGGGCCAGCATGGTCAGGATGCTCAGGTTTTCGTTGAAGTTCTGTACCGCGATGGAATGACCCGCACCCATCAGGATGTGGCCACGGTGCTGCAGCAGTGCATTCATGGGAACCACGAAAAACCCCGCCAGCCCGCCGATCAGTATTAGCAGCGGAATCGCAATCCACAAATCGTGTGCCACAGTCATGGCCATGACCACGCCCCCCATGGCGATGCCAAGGGGGATGACTTTCACCGATTGGCGCAGCGATACGAACCGTGCCGCAGCCACGGCCCCGATTGCAATTCCTAATGCGACCACGCCCTGCAGCTGGGCAGCCTTGCTCAGGGGATAGTCGAGCGCCACTTCCGCCCATTTCAGCACGATGAATTGCAGGGTGGCGCCTGCACCCCAGAACAAGGTCGTCACGGCCAGCGAAATCTGCCCGAGCTTGTCCGTCCACAGCAATTTCATGCAGTGCGCGAACTCATGCACCAGAAACACCGGGTTTTTCTTGAGCATCCGATGGTCGACGCCGGTGTTGGGGATATAGAGATTGAAGATGGCGGCCGTCGTATAAAACAGGGCGATGAGCAGTATGCTTGCTTCGATCACCGAATCCACTCCGGTATCGATGAAAGGAAAGTCGAACTCCAGAAGTATGGTGGAAATCATGGGTGAGATCAGCAATCCGCCCAGAACGGTTCCCAGTACAATGGAGGCTACGGTCAAACCCTCGATCCATCCGTTTGCGATAACGAGTTTTTCCGGTGGCAGCAATTCGGTAAGAATGCCGTATTTTGCCGGAGAATAGGCGGCTGCACCGAGTCCCACGACCGCATATGCCGAAAGCGCGAAATATTGATGCGAGGCCAGAAAAAGCAGGCTGCACCCTGCGATCTTGATGGCATTGCTGATGAACATGACTTTTCCCTTGGCCATGGAATCGGCAAACGCACCAACGAAGGGCGCAAGAACCACATAGAACAGGACAAAAACGAACTTGAGCATCGGTGTGAGGTACGCGGGAGCGTGCAGTTCCAGCAATAATGCAATCGCGATGACCAGCAGCGCATTGTCGGCGAGGGACGAAAAAAACTGCGCCGCCATGATGGTGTAAAATCCGCGCTTCAAGCTTGTTTTCCCCCTTTGAACCAGGCTTTCATCTTTTAATCATGAGGCGTGGCATTATACAAGGGAAGCATTGAATAAATCCTCGCTGAGCGCGTTGCTGTTAAAATCGGGATGATCATAAGGCGCGCGAC
>CAZYYR010000336.1:0-2254 GCA_964651465.1 uncultured Nitrosospira sp. | reverse complement strand
CGATCGCCGATGGGTCCTTGACGGACCGGTCAGCTACCTCAGTGCGAAAACTGCGGAAGTGGTCGTGCGCGCGATTATGTTCACGGTCGTAGGGGCGCTGCTGGCTGGACGTGCAGCCAGCCAGCAACAGGCATAGAATCAGTAATGGGGAAAGCATCCCTGAAAAAAAACCGGCCTTCCCGGATCGCATCCGTGTATGCGCGGGAGTCCGCCGCGCCGGATGACTCAAATTACCTGCATGCTTTCGTGGGAATTCCTTTTCAATCATTCCTGCCTCTTCTTCTGCATCACTCAACGCTTCCAGATGCCGGGCATCATCGGTACAAACTTCACCTCGTCGAGCATTGTCTCAGTATAGCCCTGTAAGTTGTGTGCGATAACGCACAAAACCTGTTCATTGCCTCCCTTGGGAAAGACCATTCTGCCACCGATGGCCAATTGTTCCAGCAGCGCCTGGGGTACATGCCGCGTGGCGGCGCTGAGAATGATGCCATCGAACGGCGCATGCTCGACTGATCCGAGCAAACCATCCGCATGTTTCAGACGGATATTAGTGAGACGTAGTTCCCTCAGGCGCGTGCGCGTGCGGGCAAGCAGCGGCCCGATCCGCTCGATCGAATAAACTTCCTGGGCAAACTGCGCCAGTATGGCAGTCTGGTAGCCGCAGCCCGAGCCGATCTCAAGGACTCTGCCAAGGCTGGAACCTGCGCGCAACAACTCGCTGGTGCGCGCCACCGTAAAAGGACTGGAAATGGTCTGGCCGAAGTTGATGGGAAGTGCAACGTCATCATAGGCGCGGTTGGCCAGGATTTCCTCGACAAAGATATGGCGAGGGACAGCGCTCATGGCTGCAAGCACCACCTCGTCCGCGATCCCCTTGGCTCGCAGACGCTCGATCATGCGTGCGCGGGTGCGCTCGGAAGTCATGCCGATCCCGGAGTAGTGCGTGCTCAAACTGGGTTCCTGAACAGTTGGTTCTAAGCCATGCGCGCGGATGAAAACCGCTGCGCGACTATCTCAACCACTCTTTCACTGCATCCACCTGCCCATACCGCGTGAGGTCGATCTGCAGTGGAGTAATCGAGACCTGTCTGTGCTGAACTGCGAGAAAATCGGTACCCTCTCCCGTATCCTGGGCGGGCCCAGCCGCCCCCACCCAGTAAACGGTGTCGCCACGAGGTGTCTGCGATTTGACAACGGGCTCCGCCTTATGCCGGCGACCAAGCCGGGTCACTTCCATTCCCTGCAACTGTTCATACGGAACATCTGGAACATTTACGTTCAGCAGAACCGGTCCGTGCAGCTTGTCATTCTCGAAACGCTGCACGATTTCCGTCGCGATGCGCGCTGCCGTAGCAAAATTTCCCGCGGAAAAACTGGCAAGAGAGACGGCAATGGAAGGGATACCCAGCAGGAACCCTTCCGTCGCGGCCGCTACAGTGCCGGAATAAATCGTATCGTCACCCATGTTCGCGCCATCGTTGATGCCGGACACCACCATGTCGGGCAGGGTATCCAGCATGCCGGTCACTGCAAGGTGAACACAGTCCGTGGGAGTGCCATTGACATAATAGAATCCATTATGGGATTTGCGCAGGCTGAGAGGCCGGTCGAGCGTCAGCGAATTGCTCGCACCGCTGCGGTCGCGCTCCGGGGCGACCACGACAATATCCGCGATAACTGAAAGCGCCTCCGCAAGGCAAGCCAGACCCGGTGCAAAATACCCGTCATCATTGCTGAGCAGTATGCGCATTCGAAGAGTGGCCCAGATGTTTTTGGCTTATGGGGGAAAATTCCGTCAGCATTACCAGCCAACACTGAAGCACGTCGTGACAGGCCCTTCGAAGTTGATTGAGCTGATTGGTCGGGGCGAGAGGATTTGAACCTCCGACCACTTGCACCCCATGCAAGTACGCTACCAGGCTGCGCTACGCCCCGAAAGTGAAATTATAACAAAACCTGGACAGTTAGGGATTCTCACCGGGTTTTCCATGATCAGGTTGCGGACGTCAGAGCCGATCACCGGAAGAATCGGCTTTGCTGCAGGATCGAGCGGGATCGGCATCGCCCTGCCTGGCCTTGAACCTTGAACTCTGAACTCTGAAAGCAAAGATGATCAGGAGCGGAGCAACGACACGACACCTTCGATTTCGCTGCGCAGTAGCGCCTTGTCGGCCATTGGTAGAATCGGGGCAGCCCGCGTGTCCAGCGAGCGGTCCGATGGCCCGTCTGCCTCATCCTGTCCCAAACGGTT
>CAZYYR010000335.1:0-2262 GCA_964651465.1 uncultured Nitrosospira sp. | reverse complement strand
CGGCGGAAACCTGTCTCTTTCCGATTTCCATTTCGAGCGCGACAACCGCAACCGAGAAACCGAGAGTCTCCACCCAGTCCATGGGTTGCCCATCCCGGTCGCTGCGATGCCCCGCTCCTTCGGTCTCGGTTCCGGCGGAAAACGGCAGCCATTGGGCATTGCCATCCCACCCCAGCAGCTGGCAGCCCTCGGAGAGCGCGACACCCGAGCAGTGCAAATGCCGTTCATCCGTTCGTGCCAGCCGATACGACTGGAATCCCGCCATCGAACCGGAACTCATGGATGTTCCATTGACTTCACTGGCGGTTTCCTCCAGGAAATTCTCCACGATGGAAAAACTGCGATGATCGCGAACGAGCTGCGATGCCAGCATCTCCCCTGGACCGAACGCAGGCGAAGCGGATGTCCATAGGTGGCGGAGCACGGGCAAACTGTTCTCCGTGGCTGCCGAATCCGGAGCGGAAGCGGCGTGCGTACCGCGCGCCAGCAAGCGCCCGTGCGCGTTTCGCACGATCTCCGTGAATATTGCGGCACTCGCATCATCCATGAATGCGATCCAGCGGGTACCCTGCGATACGTTCAGCAACGCTGCAACGCTGTCCGCCTCCGACAGGAGGCCCTCGCCGAGCCTGACGGTATGAAACCGGGGCGCATCAGTGTCGTCAGTCGTGTCCGAGAGGCCTACGCTCGCTGCAACGGGCCGATGAGCCGCGCAGGCGGCGGCTACGCCTTTGGCGAAGGCGGCATCAGCCGTCGTATTGCCCAGCAGCAGGGCGTAACGTCGGTCCTCCCCGAGGGTCGGTGACGTGTACCAGGCATGCGCCGCGCCCGGAATACCCAGCGCCAGCAGGCTGCCGCCCGTGAGCATGCCCTTCATGAGGTTGCGTCTGTCATGGTCCATGTATCGGCTCCTTTCTATTGAAGGGGTTTTTTCTGGCGGAATATGAAATCCGCCAGTTTCACCAGAGAGCCGTCGTCGATTTCCGTCGAGCGGAAGACCGGCATGGCCCGAAGACCATTGCGGACAATCTGCTGGGTATAAGCGGGCGGAATCGACCGGCCGAAAAGCTCAGGTCCGACTTTCCCATCTTCATGGCAGTAAATGCAGACCTTCTGATAGACTTCCGCACCATCTTTCCACTTGAACCCTGCAGGGGATGCCGCTTCACCTGCCGCCTCTGCAATATCGGTACCGGCCGTCATTGCCACGGACACGATCGCGGCAAGCAGGATCCTGCCGGCCCGCCCCGGTCTTTCTCGTCTTGTTCTTTTCATCTCGCTTCTCCGGAAGGAACTATCATCGATATGAATGCCTGCGATAGCCTCGCCGCGCAGGTCAGCACCACAGGATCGCAATTGCTTCCCGGGTTCAAGTATAGTCGTGCGCCGGCCCGAACGGTGAAAATGAATGGGGAGATCGGGTTGCGTTCAGTCTGATCGGCCCGGTTGCGAAAGGTATGCCTCCTCCTTGTCGAAGCACTCGTTCCACCCCGCTTCATGGGAATCGCGCATCGCCGGGGTCTCGAAGCCTGTTTGCCGGAAAACCTGCCGGGTCTTTCCATTCTCTTCCGTGAAGCGCACACAGACCTGGGTTTCATGGCCGGGCTTGCCTGTTTCATCTTCCCACGCGTGCGTGAACAGGATGCGCTCCGGCGGAACGATTTCCCAATAAATCCCCTGGAGGCAATGATCCCGGCCATCAGGGGAGCGCATGCACATGCGCCAGTGGCCGCCGGGGCGGATGTCGCCCTCGTTGAGTGTCGTGGTGAAACCCTGGGGGCAACTCCAGCGCGCCATGTGCTCCGGCTCGCTCCAGAGCCGGAAAACCATGTCGGGCGGCGCGTCGAAAATGCGCGTGATGACCAGTTCCTCTTCGCCCCTTTGTATGCCAGGCATGCTGGAATGTCCGTCGGTCATGTATTCCCTCCCCTTTCCCGATTCCATCAGCCGGCTTTCCGAGGAAGCCCAGAGGAAGCCCTGAGGAAAGCCCTGAAGCCGTTCTGACGCAACAGCAAGTTTAGCTTAACGTGGCTCGGCAATGGATATAAATATTCCATGCCTAGCGGCAGGGCGATTGCAGAATGTAATGCAACTGGCAGAGGAGCCGGCGCAACCGGAGACACCCTGCACCGGCCAGGCGATTGCTTACAGAGCGCTCGGAAGAAAAAATGCGCTGCGAGGAGCGAGAACCGGCTCAGAATCGCCAGGTCAGGTTTGCGCGAACACCGTTGTCGATAACGTCATGCAGGACCTGTCCATGGT
>CAZYYR010000334.1:0-2274 GCA_964651465.1 uncultured Nitrosospira sp. | reverse complement strand
GACGACGGAAATGGATTGAAGGGGTGCGCCCCATCCATATGTTCATAACTAAGCTCGCTTTCGATCACCAGCCGTTCGGGGACGAGGGGACCGAAATCCTTGATGGATGTAAGACTGATGGTGGCGATCGAAGGGGGGTGGATTTGCGGAAACCCTTGTGGTGGCTCGGAAATTTTGTCTGCCCCATAGTGACCGCTGACCATCCGTGCGCGCACCCATGCGCCTGTTACGGCATTTATCGCCGTCGGCCGGGCATCGTGGGGAATCAGTAGTTCGATTTCCCCATCCTGGGTGAGCGAATGCGTGCCGTCGACACACTCCGGGGCTACCCAGCCGCGGACCGTATGGGTTTCCCATCGCAGCCGGGGGTTTCCTTTCCTGCTTACCGGAGGGATGGGGGCGTCAACCCCTCCCGCGGGATTGGTGAGCTTGATATCGATGGTGACGCGTGTTCCAGGGAGCGCAAAGCTCTCCGAGAGGAGATAAAAAACTTCTCCGAAGCGCGGCCGTTCTCCCAGCGGAAAGAAATCGCGGCTCACGTCCAGCGGAATGCCTCCGTCGAAAGCGCTGGTGGGTGGGACAGCCACGAGTTTCGTATATCCCGAGAGTTCGATTCCGGTAATGATTCCGGTGTATCTTTTTTCGGTGGCAGCGGATAATGGCAAGCGGCGCGCACGCAGGCGGCACGTCAGCCATGGCCCGGTTTCGTCGGTGACTGCCCGGCTCGGCCATTTCTCAGGCGGCAGGAATTCCAGTTCGCCGCTTCGGGTCAGGCTGCCGGTGGTATCCGATTCGGGCGGGAGCGGCATCCATCCTTCCTCGGACCGGATTCCCCATTCCAGTTCATGGTCCGGGGGCAGCTTCACGTCCTGGTTCAGATCGACTTTGAGGCGCAGGCGGCCGAGATTTTTAAGGCCGATGATTTTCGGCTGGCTGATGTGCATGGCACGCTCCAGCGGGACGGCATCCTCCATAAGTAAGGGATCGATGGTGCTTGTTGCAGGCTTCCTGGCTACCAGGTCACTGGCATCGGCCTGGATCAGCCGGCGTGTGTCCACTGCAACCGCCTGCTTGAGCTCCGCTTGTATCAGCGTGAGGTCGCCGGGGGTTTCGAATATGACGGCCTCGGATCCGTTTGCGGGGGAAGCCGCAACCTGGGTGGATCTGGGAACCAACGCCGTGATGTTCCGCGTCGATTCAACGGGCGTGAAGGAGAGCGGCACCCGCGCGGGCACGGCCGGGGCAGGAACCGCGCCCAGCATGTCTATGAAGGCACGGTGATGGCTCTCGGGGACGCGGTTCAGGCGCTCGCTCAGAATCTGGCAATAATGGGCAAATACCTGGACAAGACCGTCTTTAAGAGGATCGGCCCCCGCAGGGGCAAAGCCATGTTGTTCCAGCCGGCCCGTTACTTCATCGGCAATTTCCCTTTCCCAACACAGGCGTTCGCGAATCAGGGGTGGCTTGACCGTACTCATGTGAGCGGCCTGTCGAGATAGAAGGGATATACCAGGTTGAAACGGTTGTCGGTTGTGCGAACGCGATAATCGATGGAAATCAGCAACTGCTCGCCTCGGTTTCCGCCCGTTGCTGTCTCTATGCCGATAACCTCTATCCTTGGTTCCCAGTTTTTCAATGCTTCCCCTACCTCCAGCTTGGCAATCGCATGAGTAGTGCTGTTATTGACCGCGAATACCAATTCGCTCAATCCGCAGCCGAAAGTAGGCCGCATCACCCGTTCCCCCTTGGCGGTCGAGAGGATGATATGAATGGATTGGCGCACGCTTTCCTCATACGCAGCGATGCCGAACCGCGCCTGTTTTTCCGGTTCCGCTTCAACCGGAAATCCCCATCCAATTCCGAGTACGGGTATCTGCATCATGTATTAACTAGCCTCGTTTCGAATTCTCATCCACGCGCCTCATCGGCAGCATTCAGCGCGGCGCATCAGTTGATATTGACGACCGCTCCCTTGATATTGACCTGTGCGTTTGCCGTCACGTCGATATTTGCCTGCGCTTTCAGCTCGATGTTGAGCGCGCTCAGGGCAATCTTCCCGGTTTGGGAAGTGATCTCGATGTCGCCGGACGCCTTTATCTCTATCTTGTTGGCCGAACTGCTGATCACGATTTTATTGTTGCCGGTTTGGTCGATGATCTCGATCGTCCCGTCCCCCGAACTGTCGTTCAGGCGGATCACATGCCCGCTGCGAGATTTGATGCTGCGGTTATTGTTTGCGCCATCCGAATTGCTTTCATGCGCCTGATCTTTTCC
>CAZYYR010000333.1:0-2303 GCA_964651465.1 uncultured Nitrosospira sp. | reverse complement strand
TCGATGGACTCCCGTATCTGTCAAACTTCGAATGCCTCCCCGGCATAGCCGGGGGCCTCCCGCTGTAGGCTAGTGGATGTGGGGTTCGCGAGGGGAGTGGTTCGGCCGGTGGGGACGTTCTGAGTTCGGGCACCAAAGACGGCACAGAAAAGTGGATTGAGTGAACCTCGGATCCTTGGCACATGCAGCGTGAGCGATAATCGACGTTGCAGCAGGCGGGACCTTGGTCTCAAACATGTGCCCGTTGCTCGGATTCCACGGACAATCGCAATCCGACTGTCTTGAGGACCGCCAGCAGCGTTTTGAGAGTCGGATTGCCTTTTGGTGATAATGCCCGATACAAGGATTCGCGGCTGATGCCGGCTTCTGCCGCAACGGCCCCAAGCCCGCCATAGGCTTCCGCCACGGTGCGCAGCGCCAGCAAGCCGGAAGCCCGGTCGTCAGGATTATCGAGTGACTCCATCGCTGCCTTCAGATACTCGACTGCCAATTCGCGATCAGCACTAAGTTCGACGATTTCCCGTTCGTGATGCGAGACCACGCCTTTTAATTTGCTCATACTCATACCTGCCTCCGTTTCCATTCCAACCAGAGCGCCTTTGCCTGTTTGATATCCGCCGCTTGTGAGCGCTTATCGCCACCGCATAGAAGGATTACAATCAATTTTCCATGCCGTCCAAAGTAGACACGGTATCCGGCTCCAAGGTGAACGCGCAATTCCATTACTCCTTCGCCTACCGACTCGCAGTCCCCAAAATTGCCGGCCTGGATCTGGCGCAGACGAATTCGAATACGCGCTTGGGCGACCTTATCCCGCATCGTATCCAGCCATTCAGTGAATGGTTCGCGCCCATCTTCACGCTGATACCGGAAAAGTTCGATCATGAGCAATTGTAGCTTAAAAGCTACTATATTGCCATTAGGCGAGCATGAGAATTGCTGAGGCGCAGGCTGATTGATCGTTGTTCTGGCGGAGAAACTCATTGTATTCTCGCGCTTTGTCACCGGTAAATGTAAATTGACACAGGTTTGGATGAACCCCTGAGGCTGGACCAGCGAGGTTAAGCCGCGTGTTGCGCTAATTGTGCCTCGAACTGGTTGGTAGGTCCCCTTGCTGACATGACGCTGCTCCTTTTAAATGCACAGCAAGCGTATCAAATTCTCCCGCCTCCCGTCCCATTTCATGGGTTCACTCCAGCATGACGGTGCGCGAGGTGCAAGGGTATTTGCTGGAAACGTACGGAGTCGAAGTCAGCCCGGAGTTTATCAGCAGTGTGACCGATGCCGTCATGGCCGAGGTGAGTACCTGGCAGGCGCGAGCGCTGGAGCCCGTGCACCCCGTGGTGTTCTTCGATGCCTTGCGCGTGAAGATCCGGGAAGAGGCCGTGGTGCGCAACAAGGCGATTTATCTGGCCCTGGGCGTACTGTGGGATGGCACACGCGACATCCTGGGCTTGTGGATCTAAAATACCGAGGGGGCGAAATTCTGGATGAAGGTATTCAACGAAGATCGTTTCAGGCTGATGCGATAAAATGAGCTCGACTTTCCCACTGCGCCTCACACACAAAAATTGTGACACCACCAATGGAGAATCAGCTCAGCAAGAAAAAATATCCACCGAGCCCCGCCATGACGACCAGCACCGCTGGCCAAACCGCCAAACCATCTTCAGTAAAGAAGAACGCATGTATCACGCCAATCAGAAGTATCAACAACACCATAGAGCTTGCAAAAGCCATGCCCTCATTATCCATCCCCAGCCGAAGAAGCCGGGCCATGCTCTCGTCAGTCATCATTTTGAGGTCCATCAGAAGCGTCCATTACCTTCTCCCAAGATGTTTCTGATCATTATACTTTCAGTTTAGCCTCATGCATTAATGCACTTTTCGGGGTTTCATATAAGGACCTTAGAGACGCGACGGTCTTTGCCCGGCAAACGCGGCTTCTCCCTTCCTGGGTCCCTGGGTCCATACGACAGTATCGGAGCCCACAGCTACATGCGGCCAACAGGCTGGAACAACGTTAATCTCTTGGGGTTCAATTCCCCGCCTCTTGGGGCGAAGGCTGGCTGAAAGCCAGCGGATTGTAAAAGCAGTTAATACCCCGCTGCTTGCGGCGGGGTGCTTTATTTAATACCCCCCAATCTGCCTTTACCTTTCGGCTTCGCTGTTTCGAATGAAATGCAGAAGCAGTCGACCGCCAGCTCGGGAGGGAATAAATAAGCGTCCATCACAAACACCCGGCGCTGGAGTATCATTTTTGCCGTACCGACATCAAACCGCAACGTTCCACTTGTCTTGCC
>CAZYYR010000332.1:0-2316 GCA_964651465.1 uncultured Nitrosospira sp. | reverse complement strand
CGGAGGTACCAGCCGGAGGCCGCAACGCATCTCGTATTCCCGTACAAGTAGCGCACCACCACCTAAAGTTGCATGCTATCAGGTATCGTTCCCACCAGCAAAAAGATAAATGCAGGATGCGATTCGAGCTATTTCAGCCGGCGGGACAGGATGGCCCCCAGCAGTAAAGGATGAGGGAAATGACGATATCCGCGAGCCGAATGATTGAAGAAGCTTTGAAGTCAGGAAAGGCTGCCGTGTGAGACAGTTTTCCCGCGGTAAACTGCAGATATCGACAACCATGTAGGGAAGTATGGCCGGGTTTATTCATATCGGCATATTAGCGTAAAATGCAGCCTGCGCCCTGGTAGCTCAGTGGATAGAGCGACCCCCTCCTAAGGGGTAGGTCACACGTTCGATTCGTGTTCAGGGCGCCACTCATCCCTCACACTGTATTGCCGTCCAGAAGCTGTCTGATGCCTGTTTCACTGCCACCTCGGTGATTTCAGGGGGCGCCTGATCTCGCATACTCATTGTGTTTCATCGCTTGCCCCCATGCGGGATCGTAGGAAGCTTCTATCTGGTTTCACAAAATTTTGCTCCCTCCTCTTGTAATGTCTTTTTTCAGGGTATAGAATCAAACTAGACTGATCGGTCTAGACCATTCAGTCTAGTTTGATGCTTTCCTGTTGAGGAGCCCAAAGGGGGCATCGATAATCCCTGTGATTCTATATAAGGACAAAGGAGACGAGCGATGATGATGAAATGCGTGAATGGAATCGACCTCGACAAGCTGCGCGCAACGCGGGATCGGATCGCGGCGGAGGCGGACGGCCCTTTCGCCCATCCCCGGTACGAGTCGACCGTGGTCTGGAAAGACGGATATCGCACTGTATCCCGTGCCCTGGATGGCCCGGAAGCCATCGGGGACGAGCCTGAGCGATACGGCGGCAGCGGAGACGGCGTCACGCCAGAGGACATGCTGCTCAACGCCATCGGCGGTTGCCTGGTCGCCACCTATATCGGCGGATTGTCCGCCGCCGGCATTACGGTGAAATCACTGCGACTTGGCGTTTCCGGCCGGGTGAATTTCCGTGTGGCTTTTGGCCTTGAGGTGGGTAATCCCGGCTTTGACAGCATCAAGGTGGCAGTGGATATCCAGACCGACTCCTCCTCCGGCAAGGTGAAGGAAATCATGGACAGGCTGCTGAAAACCGCACCCGTCCCGGACACGGTCATGCGTCCTGTGCCACTCGATGTCGAAATCAGCTGCAAGCAGGCGGAAGCAGCAGCCGAGCTTTCGTAACCCTCTCGTACTTTCGCAGCCGCCTGTAATCACATGAGAATGGAGGCGAAGATGATGGGCATACACGATGTTGCCGTAATCGGCGCTGGTCCGGCTGGATTGTCGACGGCGTATGAACTGAAGAGGGTCGGCCTCGAACCGTTGGTGTTGGAGAAGACCGCGGCGGTGGGAGACGTCTGGCGTCATCATTACGACGGCGTGCGCCTGAACACGGGCCGCTTCTTTTCCCAGCTTCCGGGAAATCCGTTCCCCCGCTCGGCCGGCGACTGGCCGTCGCGTGACGACGTCGTGCGTGTCCTCGAAACCTTTCCCGAACGGGGAGGGTTCGAGGTTCGAACCGGAATCGACATCGGGAAACTCACGTTTGACCGTGAGCGCGACACCTGGACCATTACCAGCGGAGACGGGGAAACGTTTGAATCGCGCGCCGTGGTTGTCGCAACCGGATGCGCATGCATTCCCGTCATCCCTCAATGGGAAGGCATGGAGACCTTTCCCGGAGAAATCATCCATTCCTCGAAATTCAGGAATCCCAAACCCTATGCGGGAAAGGATGTACTGGTCGTCGGCAGCGGCAATTCCGCGGCAGAAATTGCAAGCAGGCTCGCTGAACATGCAAAAAGCGTGACCCTCTCCGTCAGGACACTGCCCCATATTCTCCCCAAGAGCATATTCGGCATTTCGCTGGCCGGAATCGGCGTTGTGCTCCGCCACTTCCCGCCAGCCTGGACGGATGGCATCCTGAATGCCCTGCGCCGGCTGTTCATAGGCGACCTGACTTCCTATGGCCTTCCTTTCCCCGCATCCCCGGTATCCCAGCAGTTTGCCAGGACTCAGGTCGTGCCGATCGTCTATGACCGTTTCGCGGAGGATGTCCGCGCGGGGCGCATCCGGGTGGTCGGGCAGATCAGAAAAATCGAAGGACAAACTGTGCACGCCTTCAGTGCCATCGATTCCAGCGAAGCGCAGCCTGATGAACCCACGCAGGAAATCATACTGAACCCGGACGCGATCATAGCGGGAACCGGTTT
>CAZYYR010000331.1:0-2322 GCA_964651465.1 uncultured Nitrosospira sp. | reverse complement strand
CAATCCTTCCGATCCCAGCCTTCCCCATCTCCATCATTGATGGCATCGCTGGCCCTGTTGGCCCCGCTGGCTTCCCCGCAGCAGGACACAGGGAACCCCGCCGTTGCGGGACATGACAGCAATGCAGTGCATCCTGTCCATCCGGAGGCGCAAGGGCTGGTACGCCAGCAGCTGGAAACTTTCGAAGCACGCCAGGTAACCTGGCAGGGTGTCGCCTGGCCGGGGCAGTCCATGGAATGGGAAGTGGCCGAGGAAAAACCGCAGGCTTCCGCCGAACCGGATCAGGCGGCTGCGTGGAAGAGCCGGCTGACACTCGTGTTTCCCAACCTCGGGCACGTCTGCGCGAGCGTTCGACTCGATGCGCGCGGCGTGGACGTGCGAGTGGCCGCGGCAGACCCTGTCACCGCGTTCATGCTTCGCTCCGGTACAGGGCCGCTGGCGGATGGTCTGGAACTTGCCGGAATCAGCGTGCTGGGAATGAAGGTGGATCTGGACGAGATCAGGGAATCGACCAGGCATGAGTGAACGCGACACGCGCAAGGGGCAGGAAGCTGCGGTAGCGCTGGCATATCGTGCCGGCCGCGCGGCGCCCCAGGTAGTGGCCAAGGGGCGGGGGCTCATTGCCGAAACCATCATTCAGGAAGCAAAGGCGCACGGCATCTATGTGCACGAGTCGCCGGAACTGGTGTCCCTCCTGATGCAGGTCGACCTGGATCAGTACATTCCGCCGCAACTCTACCGCGCCGTGGCGGAACTCCTTGCCTGGCTGTACTCGATGGAGAACCGCATGGCAACCAAGGCGGAAATCGCATCGCTGCCACGTTCTGCCGCAGCCGCGCCGGAAAGCCAGGCCACGTCCGCCTCGGCCCAGGCTCATGGATTGCGTCTTGCTCTCGGTCAGGGTGCCTTTCCCCCTGACAGGGAAGGGACGTAAGGATCAGCCGAACAAATCCTCAAGGGAAGCGGGCACTGCCTATACCGGCATGCTCATGATTTCCTGGTACGCCGCGACCATCTTGTTGCGCACCTGCAGGGTGTACTGGAAGGAGAGGGAAGCTTTCTGCATCGCGATCATGGCCTCGGTCAGGTTTGCATCGGGAGCACCCAGTTCGAAATCTCGCGTAAGGCCTGCGGCATGCTGCTGCGTGTGGTTGACTTGATCCAGCGACTTTCTGAAGACGTTGGAAAAATCGATCCCGTTTCCTTCGCCTTCATCCGAACGCATGCCCAGTCCCGCGGCGGGCGTTGCTGCTTTTCCGGCGGCAAGCGTCGCGCCTGACCTCAACTGAGCGAGCATCGCATCCATTTTCGATATTTCCATCGGATCGCCTTTCCTTGATTTCTGTCAGGAGTGGCAGGATAGCACCCCGCTATCCAGCTCAGCCTTCGGAAATGGATGAAAAACCCGGTTCTTCTTCGAGCATTGAAAACCCGGTTTGATCCGATAATGCTGCCTGAGATTCCTTCTCCAGTTCGAATACCGCTATGGAAACCAGAAGAAAAAACTTCTTGATGGGTGTTGAGGGACTATGAGCGCACCTGCCGAAGCGATGGCTGTCACCAGCGCGCAGACTCTTGCGCAAAACTTCCTTGCCCGCATGTCCAGCCAGCAGAAGACCGGCCTCATGCTGGCCGTCTCCGCGATTGCAGCCCTGCTGGTCGGCGGCTGGATATGGATACAGACTCCGGACTACAAGGTGCTGTTCAGCAATGTCTCGGACTCGGACGGGGGCGCCATCATCGCTTCGCTCCAGCAGATGAACGTGCCTTACAAATTTGCCGAAGGCAGCGGAACCATTCTCGTGCCTGACAGCCAGGTACATGATCTCCGGCTCAGGCTGGCGGCGCAAGGGCTGCCAAAAGGCGGTCTGGCAGGTTTCGAGCTGATGGAGAAGCAGAAGTTCGGCACCAGCCAGTTTCTCGAACAGGTCAATTTCCAACGTGCGCTGGAGGGCGAACTGGCACGCTCCATCCAGTCGGTGGCGGCCGTCGAAAGCGCCCGCGTCCACCTTGCTATGGGCAAGCAATCGGTGTTCATGCGCGAGCAGCAGAAGCCCAGCGCGTCGGTGCTGGTCAACCTTTATCCGGGGCGCGTGCTGGATCCGCAGCAGGTGAATGCCATCATGCACCTGGTATCCAGCAGCGTACCCAATCTGCCCGTCAGCAACGTAACGGTCGTGGACCAGCAGGGCAATCTGCTGAGCAGGACCGATGAAGCGGATATCAGCACGGGTCTCAATCCGAATCAGCTGAAGTATCTGCACACGCTGGAGCAGAGCTATATCCGCCGCATCGAAACCATCCTGGCACCCATCGTCGGGA
>CAZYYR010000330.1:0-2332 GCA_964651465.1 uncultured Nitrosospira sp. | reverse complement strand
GCCTGCGTCATAGGCCGCACCTGCCTGAAAGCCCTGGGTGGTCATGAAATCGTTGTCGTTGGCGATGATGAGGAAGTAGTCGTTGGGGTGTTCCGGATCGAGCGCCGAAACCAGCGTCAGCCCTTCCCATTTTTCCGACAGATTGTCGAATCCGGCGACGTTGCCGTTCACCAGTCCGAAACGGTTCAGCTGGTCGTTATCGTTGATATCCAGGAACGGTGTGTACAGTGCCGGAACGATTTCCGGGTTGAGCACCCCCCCAGCGGCGATTGTATCCTCGTAGCCCCGGCCGAGGATATTGGTGGCTTCGCTGATGTCGATCATATCCACGCGCCGCAGCAGGGATTGCTCCAGGCCTACGGCGAATCCGTTGCTGTCACGTGGAAGAATCAGCAACTGGGAGTCCGACAGAGCGTAAATCTCGCTCTGCGCAGCGACGCGAATCTCTCCCTGCTGCGTGAACTTGGGAAGCTGTACAGCGTATTCGCCGGTAAGTACAATGGCATCGGGATTGCTCAGGTCGTAGGTGAACAGACGAGTATTGTCCCGTGTGGCGGCAGTGCCGCCCGTTCCCCCGTCCTGGCGACCGGCGCTCTGCTGCGCCACGAACAGGGTCCTGCCATCGGGCGAGACGGACAGGCCCTCGAAGCCCTGGTTGTTCTGGCGGCCAAACGTCGGGTTGGCCGGGACCGGCGCGGGCTGGCCATCGGCGGGGTTGTTGGAGCTGTAGTCCGTGACGCCATTGCGGATCGGGCGCACCGACGAGGCTACCGGCAGTGCCCCGATGAAACGGCCATCCGCGGCGAAACGGTAGATCGACGGCCCATACTCGTCGCTGACCAGGTGCGAGCCGTCCATCAGCCTGACGATGCCTTCGGCATCGAGTGCAAGCTTGCCGTTGTAAGCTTGCGGGAGTTCAGGCAGAAAAGCGGTTGCAGCCCGTGCGCCACCGGCTGCGACCCCGCCGGGCACCGGATCGAGACCGCTGATGTCCAGCTTCCCGCCCCCGGGCAGGGCCTCGTAGAGCCTGGTTGCCTGGGTCAGGGTGAGCCGCATCTGATTCTGCGGCAGACCACTGCCATTGAGCGGCGCCGGCGCGAAGCTCATCTCCAGCCGGTTCAGCCGCGCGGTATAATCGATCGTCCCGACAACGTTGTATCCGCGATCGGGCGTGGAATAGAAAATGCCGGAGTACGTGTTGCCGGACCGTGCCCAGGTGGCTGTGTCTGCGAATAATCCGGAGATCGAGCCGAAGGTTTCGCCGTGCTCATCCAGAAGATTGGCTGGCAACCGGCCTACGCCCACCAGTCCTTGCAACTCGAAAGTCGTGCCGTTGACTGCGATCGGGGCCGCGTGGAGCGGGAGCACGACAGCAGCGGATGTTACGGTGAAAAGTGCAGCCGCGGCAACCCGCGGCAATGGCCATATGGTGTGCCTCATGATGTCTCCCCGATGGTTATTGTTTTCGTGCTTCCAGTGTGTTCGAATTCGATGGTAGCCGGGTCATATGTCATGTCGATGACGCAGGACCTGCTTCACAAGGAGCATCCTCGAATGATCGAACGGCTCCTGACGGTATTGGGGAAGCGCTGAAAGCCGATCAGTCCCTTGCATCAGTTCCTTGTGGCCGCCTTTGGGAGAGAGCAGGATGGTTTGAATGACCTCCAGCAGCAAACGAGCAGGAACCCGTACATATGCCAAAAGTATACAATTCGATCATCGTGTCCGCCCCGGTCGAGCGGGTATGGTCGAGAATATGTGATTTTCATGATTTTTCCTGGGCGCCCTCCCTGATTGTTTCGTGCGAGAAGGTGGGCGATGGCGATGGTTATTCGGTAGGGGCAAGGAGGCGCCTGAACGGGACCTTTCTGGATACGCTGATTGCCTATAGTGCAATCGACAGGCGGATAACATACTCCCTGGATGAAGGGCCTTCCCCGGTTTCATCCGGGGAGATTCACGATTATGTAGGCGATCTTCACCTGCTGCCCGTGACCGTGGCCGGCACGACGTTCGTGGAGTGGTCGGCGAGATGGGAATCGAAAAATACGGATGCGGTCGAGTATATGAATGATGTATATCGATCGCTACTTGCCGACCTCGAGGCGGAGTTTGCCAGGACACCTCGGCGGTAAGAACCGCCCGATTCAATGGATAAAACAGAGAGCAATGAGATTCATGCCGAGTTGATGCGCGCACTTGCCAATAAGCATGATGTTCTGGCTTCTCTGATCGGAACGGCTCCTGTTCATTTCGTCGATGTGCCTGTTCATAGAAACATAGGCGATCTCCTGATCTTGCTGGGCACGCTCCAGTTTTTCAAACTTCGCAA
>CAZYYR010000329.1:0-2346 GCA_964651465.1 uncultured Nitrosospira sp. | reverse complement strand
CGTTCGAGCCGAAAGAATTGTAGGTGGAGCAATCGCCTGCGGCAAAAATATGTTGTAGCGGTTTGCCACCTAGCAGTACCTGTCCAAATGCATTTGCAGGAAACGTTACCTCTGGCTTTTTCCCCGGAAACAGCAGGGTGGTCGAGGAAACCAGGTCAAATTCCCGGCCGCTTTCGCATTCCTTGAGCAGGAGCGCATCGTCCTGCTGCGCAATATAACGGGTAGCCGGGTAAAATTCGATACCCAGATCGGCCATGCGCGCCTGGGCATAAATGGAGAGGCCCCGGTTGAACTGCGTGAGCACCCGCTCTTCGCCATGAATAAGGCGCAACCTGCAATCGGCCTGCTGCCGCCTGAGAAAATGCGCAATCTCGAAAAGAAACTGAATGCCTGTGGCACCCCCCCCGACGACGGAAATGGACCGTCCGATGTTGTCTCGTCCATTGAGCCGGCCTTTCAGCAGATCGGCTCCGGACCTGGTCATGAAGTTCTGGAGGTCGAAAACCGCTTCCGATTTTTTCATCGGGGCAGTGGAAGCACCCGAAGCAATAAGCAGATAGTCGAATTCCACCGTTTCGTCATCGACAACGAGAAACCTGTTGTTTTGCCACTGCCGCAGATTGTCCTCATCGAGAATCAGCGACGCGCGGATATGGCGGCAGCCAAACCGGTTCTCCAATACCGAGAACGGAATCAGGAAATCTTCCAGCGGATACCTGAATGTCTCATGCAGATGCGTAATCTTGAGGTGATGGGATCCCGGATCGATAAGCGTAATGCTGGCCCCGGGCATGTGCCGCAGGATGGTGACCAGCCCCGCGATTCCTGCATAACCCCCCCCAACAATGACGATCTTGAGGTGCTTGTGACCGGATATGTAAAATGGCAGAAATGGCAAGGTTTATCCCGTAATGGTTCAGCCTGGGGTTGCTTTCTATATCTTTTCTGTATCTTCGGGGTTTCAGTATAACCCGTTCCGACGCCCGTCATGGGTTATCGGATCTTCCATTTCTGCATCGGAATGCGTAGTGATCAGCGAAATATCCTTACTCGCTTGAGCCCCAGCTTCTAAAAACCCTGCGATTTCACCCTGGGAACGGCATCTCGCTCCCAGTTGTCCACAGCCCATGTCCAGAACGAATCGAGGCTGCCCTTGCTCAATTCCGCTGGCGGCTTCTGACCAAGGAAGCGTAGCGCCGTCATCAGTTGCAGTACCGGCTTCGAGACGTCGACGGGGGCCGCGAGTGTCTGCTTGGCGAGTTTCTGACCCTGGGCATTGACCGCGATGGGCAGATGCATATAGAAGGGGGTGGAGTAACCCAGCAATCGCTGCAGATAAATCTGTCGAGGCGTCGAGCTGAGCAGATCGGCTCCGCGCACCACGTGCGAGATTGCCTGTTCGGCGTCATCCACTACCACGGCCAGTTGATAGGCAATTACCTTGTCCGCCCGGCGCACCACGAAATCGCCGATATCGGCCGCCAATTGCTGCCGGATTGTACCTTGAAGCAGGTCTTCGAACTCGATTGTGCTGTAATCCGTCCGCACTCTCCATGCCTGGCTGTCTTCCCGTGAAGTGAGTGAGCGACCACGGCAGTTGCCCGCATAAATGGCTCCATCCACCCCATTGACAGAGGAATCGGCAATTTCCCGGCGGGTGCAGTTGCAGGGATAAATCAGATGGCGGGCAGCAAGCCTGGCGAGGTCAGCCTTGTAAGCGTGATAGCGCCGGTTTTGAAAAACTGCTTCTCCGTTCCACGCCATGCCCAGTGCGTCAAGCACGTTCAGGATCTCACCTGCCGCTCCGGGGATTTCCCGTGTCGGATCCACGTTTTCGATCCGGATCAGCCATTCTCCGTGATTCGATCTTGCCTCCAGATAACTGCCTACGGCAGTAACAAGGGAGCCAAGATGCAATGGCCCGGTAGGAGAAGGCGCGAAACGGCCGCGATAGCGGGGGATGTAAGCGGGATTGTCTGGCAAAGCTTTAAAAGTGATGGAATGTGGAAGACTCTTCTTTATTTTATTCCGGATAGTATGAAGCGGTCTGCGGGCTGCTCCTTCTGTTCATGGGCAGTATCATCCCAATACCGAGCCATTCACCATCCGGCTCATCGGGATCGAATGCCAGGATCATTCGGCCGGGAGGTCTCAGGAGGACGCAATGCTCCTTATCGTACAACAAAGTACGATCAGGAAGAAAAAATAGCCGGGCTCCCGCGCGCATGGCTGAGTAACCAGGCGTCATATAATGGGCATTTGTTCCGTGAATTCTCTCCCGACTTTCTTCGGACAAATTTCTTGACTTAGGGGATATGTGGGGATAGTCTTTGCGGGGTTGTGGTT
>CAZYYR010000328.1:0-2367 GCA_964651465.1 uncultured Nitrosospira sp. | reverse complement strand
CGTCGCGTCAGCGGCGAGCCGGAATCCAGATTTTTTTCAAGCTGCCTGATTCCCGCCTTCGCGGAATGATCCAGGTATTTATTCTGCATATTTCCCGCTCAGAACACTAGCCGGCAGACCATTCGACCACACCGGAATAGGCGGTGACCAGAACGATGATCCCGAACGCGATGCGGTACCAGGCGAATACGGTGAAATCATGGTGGCTGACAAAGCGCAGCAGGCCCCGTACCGCCAGCAATGCGCTGATGAAAGATGCGATGAAACCCACCGCGAACAGTCCCAGGTCATCAAAATGCAGTATGTCGCTGTTCTTGTAGACGTCATAAAAGGTGGCTGCGAACATGACGGGAATGGCGAGGAAAAAAGAAAACTCCGTGGCAGCCCTGCGCGACAGGCCAAAGAAAAGCCCGCCGATTATGGTTGCGCCTGAGCGCGAGGTCCCGGGTATCAATGCCAGGCATTGGGCCAGTCCGATCTTCAGTGCGTGCTTCCAGTCCATATCCTCCACCCGTTCGACATCCACCACGTGTTTGCGCCGCTCGGCCCAGAGGATCAGGATTCCGCCGATCACAAGCGCCATTGCCACCGGCACGGGATGAAAGAGGTATTGCTTGATTGTCTTGATAAACAGCAGGCCCAGCACCGCAGCGGGCAGAAATGCGATGAAAAGATTCAGGACGAATCGGTTGGCCTCCTGACGCGAACCGATATCCAGGACCACATCCCGTATCTTGATACGGTATTCCCAGCATACCGCCAGAATTGCGCCCAGTTGAATGACAATGGCGAAGACCTTGCCTTTCTCGTCATTGAAGTCGAGAAGATCCCCGACGAGGATGAGATGGCCGGTGGAGGAAATTGGAAGGAATTCGGTCAAACCCTCGACGATGCCGAGAATCAGGGCTTTAAGGAGCAGAAACCAGTCCATGCGAGCTTATCGGGCAGACCGTGGCCGGCGCCAGTCTGATACAAAGGAAGAGGAAAACGTGGAAATCGGGCTGTTGCGGGCAATGCATCCATCCAGAGGGGAAGCGGGATTCGCGGTATAGCGTCGTTCTGTTTCCCCGATTATCGCATTGAACGACGCTTCAGGTTGGATAAACTTGCGGCATTGCGAAGAAGCGGTCTCCGCAAACATGGCTGTGTGCCTGCATGCCCGCCTCCCTGCACCCCGTGGTGCCGCGTGCAGGGAGGCGGCGCGTGTTCCGTCCTGTTGCGCCGGACGGAACAGCTGACGTTCCCGGAGAATAACCGAGCGCTACACTTTGCTGTATATCTCCGTTCCCTTGGCCAGGAACTCGCTCGCTTTCTCCTCCATTCCTTTTTTCAATGCCTCGTCTTCGCTGACGCCTTTGCGAGCGGCGAAGTCGCGCACATCCTGCGTTATTTTCATCGAACAGAAATGCGGACCGCACATGGAGCAGAAATGGGCCAGCTTGGCGCCTTCCTGTGGAAGGGTTTCGTCGTGGAACTGCCTGGCCTTGTCGGGATCGAGGCCCAGGTTGAACTGATCTTCCCAGCGGAACTCGAAGCGGGCTTTTGAAAGGGCATTGTCGCGAATCTGGGCGCCGGGATGGCCCTTTGCCAGATCCGCCGCGTGGGCGGCGATCTTGTAAGTGATGATGCCATCCTTTACGTCGTCCTTGTCCGGCAGGCCGAGGTGCTCCTTGGGTGTCACATAGCACAGCATCGCAGTGCCATACCAGCCAATCATGGCGGCGCCGATTGCGGACGTAATATGATCGTAACCCGGGGCGATGTCTGTGGTGAGCGGACCCAGCGTATAAAAAGGCGCCTCATCGCAGTATTTCAGCTGCAGATCCATGTTTTCCTTGATGAGATGCATGGGAACGTGGCCCGGCCCCTCGATCATGACCTGCACATCGTGCTTCCAGGCGATCTGCGTGAGTTCGCCGAGCGTCTTCAGTTCGGCGAACTGGGCTTCGTCATTGGCATCGTGAATCGAACCGGGACGCAGCCCGTCGCCCAGAGAGAAGCTCACGTCGTAAGCCTTCATGATTTCGCAGATTTCCTCGAACCGGGTATACAGGAAGCTTTCTTCGTGATGCGCCAGACACCATTTGGCCATGATGGAACCGCCGCGCGACACGATCCCGGTCAATCGCTTTGCCGTCATGGGAACATACGCTAGCCGCACGCCGGCATGAATGGTGAAGTAATCCACACCCTGCTCGGCCTGCTCGATCAGGGTATCGCGAAAAATTTCCCACGTGAGGTCTTCCGACTTGCCATCGACCTTCTCCAGTGCCTGGTAAATGGGAACGGTGCCGATAGGGACCGGGCTGTTGCGGATGATCCACTCGCGTGTTTCGTGGATGTTCCTGCCGGTGGAGAGATCCATGA
>CAZYYR010000327.1:0-2401 GCA_964651465.1 uncultured Nitrosospira sp. | reverse complement strand
TTTCATCCGATGAAGGATCATCCGGAAAAACAGATGGAAGCGCACCATTACTGCCATCAGGTCAACGAGGATTTTGCCCAGTGCGTACTGTTCGATGGCAACACGAAGGACGCGCGCCTGAACGGCATCGAGTACATCATTTCCGAAAAGCTTTTCGCCACCCTGCCTGGCGAAGAAAGGAAATACTGGCACCCACATAACGGTGAGATTCTTTCCGGGCAACTGGCTGCGCCTTCCATCCCCGGAGCAGCGGAAAAAGCGCTGATGCGGGACAAAATGAACAGCTATGGGAAAACATGGCACGTCTGGAGCACCGGGTTTTATGAAAGTGGAGCAGGCGACACCCTTCCCCTGGGCGATCCCATGCTGGCCTGGTCGTTCAATCGCGACGGCGAAGCACAACCGGGCCTGGTCGAAGACCGGGACAGGAAAATGAACCTCGACAGTTCAAAAATCCGCAAGGAGCGCGCCGACCTCCAGGAATTCGCCCGCCCGCAATCCGGAGTCGATGATCTCAAAGGAAAATTCAAACGGCCAACCCACGATATTCCCGGCGTGACGGATAAAAAGACCGCTCGATAAACAACCATCCGAGGAGGCCGCGATGACCGATGAACCGGAACTTGTTGAACTTGATGAGGAACTTGATACGCACCAGCCCGACCGCGTCCGGCGTGCGACTGCGGAGCATGTGAACCAGGCGATCGATCGGCGGATCGCGCACAATGTGCAGCGTTATGCAAACAGCAGTCCCATCGTCGTTCACCGGCGCATGCGGGAACTGGATGAGGAATGGGACATCGAGCGCGTTCTGGAAGCTAACGCTTCCACCCTGGCGCTGACCGGCCTTGTGCTGGGAATCACTGTCAACCGCAAATGGATCGGGCTGTCGGCTGGAGTCCTGTTCTTCCTGCTGCAGCACAGTCTGCAGGGCTGGTGCCCGCCCCTGCCGCTGCTACGCCGCCTCGGCGTGCGTACGCGCGGAGAAATCGACCGGGAAAAATACGCACTGAAAGCCCTGCTGGAGAAACGATAGGCGCAGGGTCCCGGCTGCCGGGGCTTCCGCCCCGGCGGGCCCGACTGTCCGGGTTTACCTGCCGTCAGAACTGCTCCCGGTAGATCGTGAAACCCTGCACCGATCCGGCGGGGAGCAGGAGGCCAGCCCTTCCCGCCTCTGGCAACCTCGTTTCGGGGAATCTGGAAAGGGAATCAGAAGGCGATCTGGCTCCGGAACATGAAGGTGTTGAGGTCATCCGGTTTTCCCCCGCTGGCGGTCACCAGCGGTGAATTCCTGATATCCAGTATCTTGTCGTAATTGAACATGAAACGGACGTTGTGGTTCACGTACCAGTTCAGGGCAGCGGTGAAGTTTTTCATCTCCCCGGCCCTGAACGCACCGTCATTCATGTCCACTCCGCCGATCCGGGCCGCCAGTTCCCAGGCACCCCACCCCCCATTGGACAAGCTGAAGTTGCGTGCGGGCTCCACCCTGGAAAACTTTCCTTCCCTGTATCTGCGCGATTCGCCGGTAAGGGTCCAGGCGGCTTCTCCGTACCAGCCGTGGAAGCTCAGCGAGCCCAGGCCATTTTTACGCCCGATCCAGCTGTGCGTATATTCCCCTCCCGCGCTGAACGGACCATAGACACCGCTGGCCTCCAGGCCCAGCATCTTGATGTCCTGGATATCCCCTATGCCCCCCGAATCGATCGGAAAAAGGTTGGTCATATGCGCCGTTTCGTGCCTGAATCTCGTGCCGGTGGCGCCTCCGAATACCTGGCCACTGCCGCTCGGCCGGCGGAAGTTTCCTGCCACGCCCAGATGGACGATCCTCTTCTCCTCATTGAGAGGCGCGAAAGTCAGCCGGGAACTGGTTCCCCAGCTTTCATCCAGGCTGTCGTTGTTGGCATCGATCGATTCGCCATAAAGCCCGACCTGTCCGGTCCAGTTTTTCTCCCGCGCCACCGCGTTCACGCCGACGGCGCGATCCACGAGCGGCGCATTCAGCACGTTCATCAGCGATCGTTCCATGAACATGAGATCGTTCGAGCTTTCCTGCAGCTCGCGGCTGAAAGCCTGTTTCTGGTGACCCACGTTGATATTCGCCAGTTTCAGCCCGGTGTACGAGACGAACATGTCCTTGACGCCGACTTCGTTATCGGCGAAGTCGACCTGGCTCTTGAAATCCCAGTCCTTGAACAAGGTGCCTGAAAGCTCCAGCCGGCCCCTGCGCAGCTCCGCGCCATCGTTGGCCTGAACAGGCGCGCCTCCTCTGAAAAATGCATCATCGGTACTGTGAGTGAAATCGGTCTGAATCCGGCCGCCGAGCCGGAACTTGAAGTTCTTGTCCGCTGATTCGAATCGCAGGCCGTTTTTATCCAGCTTGAACTGCTTTTCCCCTTCC
>CAZYYR010000326.1:0-2407 GCA_964651465.1 uncultured Nitrosospira sp. | reverse complement strand
GAATCATGAGGGTTCTTCCAAGGCAGGCGGCCGATGACAGAGGAATGATGAAAAGAAACCACGAAAACCACCCGTACAGGGCAGACAATGGATATTATTGAACAGGCTCAGAAAGGGTTCTGTGCGGCAGGGCACTCAGCGAAAATGCGAGATGGGCGACAATACGTGAACGGCACGGTGAGACTTGCCGGGCTGAAAGGCCGGAAGCAGGACGCTTATAAATCGATTTTTGTTCCCTCCTGCAGGCCGACAAGTGCCGCGTAATCGATGACATGGTCCTCCATGGCGGCGCGTACGCGCGTCTTGTCCGAGTCTTCGGGCAGGCCGAGCATGATATCGAGAGCGAAAAGCTGGAATTGATAGCGGTGGGTACCGCTGAAATACTTGGGGCAGGGACCTTCGTAGCCGTGCGTGCCGCCATTGGCGATACCCTCGGTCCCGTTCGCCGGAATTTTTCCCGCAGGCACGGATGTCGTCGAGGGCGGAATATCGAACACCAGCCAGTGCACCCAGGGACGGGGCGTTGCATCCCTGTCCTCCACGATCAGAACAAGGCTACGGGTGCGGGCGGGAATGCTATGGAACTGCAGTGGCGGACTGATGTTCTCGCCAAGGCAGGTGTGGGCCTGGGGCACGGCGGTCTGATCCTGGAAGACAGGACTGGTGATGTGCATTGACTGACGGACTTCTTGTAAGGAGGATGGGAAACGCAGGAAGAGCGGGTTTTGAACAGAGAAGGCTTCCCTGTTCGACCAGACTCTTCTATAACTCAAAGGCAGGCATGAATGATAAACCAAGCGTCGAAGGAAGTATATGGTTCAGTTGATGGAATTGCCGATCAGGAGGATTGCGATTTTTCGTGCCCTGAAGCTGGGCGATTTTCTGCTGTTCACCCCGGTTTTGCGGGCACTGCGGCGAATGTTTCCCGCAGCGGACATTCATTATGTCGGCCTGCCATGGAACCGGGAATTGGCGGAGCGTTATCGCTATATCGATGAGTTCGTGGAATTTCCAGGTTTTCCCGGATTGGACGAACAGGCCTTCTCGCCTCCGGGCGTCCTTGCCTTCCTCAGGCGGATGCAGCAGCGCAAATATGATCTCGTTCTGCAGATGCACGGAATGGGACGGATATCGAACCCGCTGGTTTCGCTCTTCGGTGCAGAAACGCTGGCGGGTTTCGCCGGGGAGGACGCCCACTGGCCGAACCGGGATTTTTTCATGCCTTATCCCGCAGATCGCCCCGAGCTCCTGCGCGGCCTCGCCCTGCTGGAATTCCTGGGGCTGAAGGAGGCGTTCGGGGAGGCCGACGCCGGTCCCGAGTTTCCCCTGTCTCCCGCAGACCAGCGCAGGCTCGAGGGATTGAAGGATTACCCCTCCTTCGCGGGAAGGCCCTACGTGTGCGTGCACCCGGGTGCGATCTCGTCAGTGCCATGGCCAGCGACCCATTTCGCTGCGGTGGCCGACAGTTGCGTCCAGCGGGGACTGAAAGTCATTCTGACGGGCACCGTCCAGGAGAAGCGTCTTGCGCAGGATGTCATGCGGGAAATGAAAGGCCCTGCCATCGACCTGACGGGCGAGACCGACCTGGGGCGGCTGGCGGCACTGCTGAAAAACAGCCGGGCGCTGCTATCCAATGATACGGGCGTTGCGCATCTCGCTGTCGCGGTTTCCACGCCGAGCGTGACAGTCTTTACCGGTACCGACCCACGTATTTGGGCCCCATCCGAGTGCAAGCGGCATCGCGTGGTGGAGGGTAAAGCGATTCGCACCCCCGTTACGGCCATACGTTCGATGCGGGGAGTGATCGAAACCGTAACGGAGGACAATGGAGGGCAGGAAAATTGAGCGCGCCGAGAATACTAACTTGGCATATACACGGCAATTATCTATATTACCTGACCCAGGCGCCGTTCGAGTTCTACCTGCCCAAAGGCGAGGGCGAAGGATATGGCGGCCGGGCTCCCGGTTTCGAGTGGGGGGACAATGTGCATGATATTCCGGTCGATGAGGTGAGGCACGCGAAGTTCGATGCGATACTGTTCCAGCACCGGCGCAATTATGAATCCGACCAGTACGAGATACTGTCGGAGACACAGCGCCGCCTGCCGAAAATCTATCTGGAACACGACCCGCCACAGGAGCACCCTACCAATACGCGGCACTGGGTGGATGACCCCGCCATGCTGCTGCTGCACGTGACCGCGTTCAACTGCCTGATGTGGGACAACAACCGGACGCCCACGGCGGTGATCGAGCACGGTGTGATGGTGCCGCATGACGTGCGCTACGATGGGACGAAGCCGAAGGGGATCGTGGTGGTGAACAACATCGGCAAGCGCGGGCGGCGGCTGGGCCTGGACGTCTACGAGAAGGTGCGCGAGCATGTGCCCCTGGATCTTGTCGGGAT
>CAZYYR010000325.1:0-2415 GCA_964651465.1 uncultured Nitrosospira sp. | reverse complement strand
AACCACCGACACAAGGATTTTCAGTCCTCTGCTCTACCGACTGAGCTACTTGGCCGCTTTGAAACAAACACAGCGGTAATGCAATACGGGCGATTCCTTCCACCCGGGATGCGAACTGGTCGTGCCAGGAGATAATGTGGCGATTGCTCCCCGTAGCCCGACAATCCGCTGTAGCCGAAATGCCCGTCAGGGCAACATTGCGGTTTTTTGACGTGCGCAATTCTAGCACAGGGGAAAACGCATGGGAACAAGCGGCCATTCGGCTGGGATAACCGATAGTAATGACAAAGTCGGGAATGCCACCTAACCGGGGTCGAGCCGCTGGTGTTGGGGCGGTAAAAGCGGAGGAAAATTCCACACTGCATGGCAGGCAAGCCTGTCCGGCGAAAATCTGATGCCAAGGAACAACCGGAACAGGCTACAATTCAGTATTTTAGCAAGCTGCATGCATGCGTGTCTGTCACGGCATTCCGGTTCAGGCTGAGGCTCCTGTTGCGCTGACCATCGGCAATTTCGACGGGGTGCACCTGGGGCATCAGGCCATGCTCGCTCGCCTGAAAGATGCTGCCAGCCGGCATGGCCTCGTTGCGGCTGTCATGATTTTCGAGCCCCATCCACGCGAGTTCTTTGCGCCGGATATGGCGCCCACCCGCCTTACCAGCCTGCGCGAAAAACTGGAATTGCTCGCAGCGGCGGGCGTGGAACACGTGCAGATATGCCGTTTCAATTTCGATTTTGCCAGGATCCATGCGGAGGACTTCATCGTGCGTATCCTCCAGCAGGGGCTGGGCGTGCGCTGGATGCTGGTGGGTGACGATTTCCGTTTCGGCGCGCGGCGCGCGGGAGATTTCGCCATGCTGCAGGCATTTTCCTCACAATGTGGTTTCACGGTTGAGCAGATGCCGGGCTTCGCCGTTGATGACGTGCGCGTTTCGAGCACGGCGGTCAGGGAAGCCTTGGCCGCGGGCGAGCTGGACTTCGTCAGCCGTCTGCTGGGGCGTCCATACAGCATCAGCGGAAGGGTGGTAAGCGGCGACAAACTGGGCAAGAAGATCGGATTCCCCACCGCCAACATTCAGTTGAAACACAATCGGCCCCCGTTGTCCGGCATTTTCGCGGTGGAAGTGGAAATGGAAGCACCTGCCCTGGGTGCGCCATCCCCGCTGGAGGTATTGCGCGGGGTGGCGAGCCTCGGCGTTCGCCCCACCGTACATGAGCATGGCAAGCCGGTGCTGGAAGTCCATTTTTTCGACTTCGAGCGGGACATCTACGGCTGTCACTTGAGAGTGCGCTTCCTGCATAAGCTGCGGGATGAGGAAAAATTTCCCGATCTCGCCACGCTCACCCGGCAGATCGGGCGGGATGCAGAAAATGCACAGGCTTATTTTGCTTCCGCCTCGCTCACGCACTCCGTTGTCGCTGAAAAGAATCTGCATCGATCAAATTGAGGCGCGTTATACCCATTCCATGACCGATTATAAAAAAACACTCAACCTGCCCGACACTCCTTTTCCCATGCGCGGCGATCTGGCGAAGCGGGAGCCCGTCATGCTCAAAGCCTGGCAGGAAAAAAACCTCTACAGGAAAATCCGCGAGGCCTGCAAAGATCGGCCCAGATTCGTGCTGCACGATGGCCCCCCCTATGCCAATGGCGATATACACATCGGGCATGCCGTCAACAAGATTCTCAAGGACATCATCATCAAATCGAAAACGCTGGCGGGCTTTGATGCGCCTTATGTTCCGGGCTGGGATTGCCACGGACTGCCAATCGAGCACCAGATCGAGAAAAAGCACGGTAAAAACCTCCCTGCGGACAAAGTGCGCGCCCTGTGCCGGGCATTTGCGCAGGAGCAGGTTGAAAGGCAGAAGGCGGATTTTATCCGGCTCGGCGTGCTGGGCGACTGGGACCACCCCTACCTCACCATGGATTACCGCACCGAGGCGGGCATCATCCGCGCGCTGGGCAAGATCAGAAAGACTGGGTATCTCTACCAGGGGCAGAAACCGGTCAACTGGTGCATCGATTGCGGGTCCGCCTTGGCGGAGGCAGAAGTCGAGTATGAGGACAAGACGTCGCCGGCGATCGATGTGAAATTTGCGGTGGCTGATCCAGATGCATTCTGGCGCGCGATTGCCGTTTCACCGGCGGAGGATCCGGCCGCCGGCATATCCGGGGACAAGCCGATTTATGCCGTCATCTGGACAACTACACCCTGGACACTGCCCGCTAATCAGGCGGTGAGCCTGAGCCCGGATGAGCGCTACGTTGTCCTGGATATGGGAAGCGAATATCTGCTCCTGGCCGAAGCGCTGGCAGAAAGTGCACTGGAACGCTACGGCATTGCAAAACCGGGGGCTAGCGCTGTGGGATATTGCTCAGGCAAGGTGCTTGAACACCTCATGCTGCAGCAT
>CAZYYR010000324.1:0-2448 GCA_964651465.1 uncultured Nitrosospira sp. | reverse complement strand
GGGCCTTTGGTGGAAGGATTTTTCAAACAAGCGGGAATAATTCCTGGCCGCTTCCAGTATGTTGATGGCATTGAATAGCGCACTGCTCGCCGCCACTGCATCGGCACCCTCGCTGATCAGCTCGCGTGCGTTTCCCGGCCTGATTCCGCCGATGGCCACGATAGGTATGCGCAAGTCCCGCCTGGCCTGGCGCAACAGGCTGATCGGCGCGGATACGGCGTCCGGCTTGGTGGCGGAGGTAAAGAACGCGCCAAACGCGACATAGTCGGCGCCCTGGTTTTCAGCCTCGCGTGCATATTCCAGCTGGTTGTAGCACGAGATACCGATAATTTTGCCGTCCCCCAGCCTGTGCCGGGCCTCGGCCATGAAAGCGTCATCGCGTCCCAGATGAATGCCATCCGCATCGACCTCGCGCGCGAGGTCGAGGTGATCGTTGATGATGAGGGGAACGCGAAACTCGCGGCAGAGACGGGCCAGTGAATGCGCCTGCTCCCGGCGCAAGGCGCGGCCGCCTGACTTGTTGCGGTACTGAATCAGCCGGGCGCCGCCCTCCAGCGTTTGCCTCGTCGCTGCAACCAGTGCAGCCGTATCCGTCATATCCGGGGTGATCCCATACAATCCGCTGATGTCGAATCGGCATTCAACCTCGTTCAAGAGGTTTCCCTGCTTCATCTTCTGCATTGCCATCATCCCGCGCCCAGAAAAGCCTGTCGGGAAGGTGCTGTCCCATTCCTGGTCGAAATCCTGCCTTGAGTGACTGCCACGTATATTCCTGCGCTTCATAGACCCCTTCCGCGATGGGCAATCCATTCGCGATCGCCGCCGCGATCGCTGATGCGAGTGTGCATCCCGATCCGTGGTACGACCCGGCCAGCCGGTCCCATGAGTCGGTGCGAACGACGCCGCTGGTCCCATAGAGATGGTTGCTCACGTGCGAGGTGTTTTCGTGCGTCCCGGTGATGAGCACATATTCGCAGCCCATGTGCAACAGCCGGCTCGCACACTGGCTCAGGTTGGGCATGTCGTATTCATCCTCGTCATTCTGGGCGAGCCGGCGTGCTTCTATGCTGTTGGGGGTAATGATTGTCGTGTGCGGCAGCAGCAGTTCTCGCATCGCGACGAGCATTTCGTCGCTGGCGAACTCGTCTCCCCGGCCCGAGGCGAGCACCGGGTCCAGAACCAGCGGAATATTGGGATAATCGGAAACCACTTCGGCAATGGCCGCAATCGTCTCGATGCTGCCCAGCAATCCAATCTTGAACACATGGACCGGCATGTCCTCCAGGACCGCCCGTGCCTGATCCGCTACCCACTCCGGCTCCAGAGCCATGACGTCATCGACCCCGGCCGTATCCTGCACCGTGACGGCGGTGATCACCGACAGCGGATGACAGCCCATGCTGGCAAGAGTCAGGATGTCGGCCTGGATGCCGGCGCCCCCGGTAGAGTCGCTCGCAGCGAAAGAAAGTACTATTGGGGGTGGCTGAGACATGGACTAATACCGTAAAATGACATTTTAACCCAAATCATGCTTACTCATCATGTCCACCACGACCGAAACGCGCGTCTATCGTTGCTACATGTGCCTGATCTGCGGTTACGTATATGATGAAGCCGAGGGCGCGCCGCAGGAAGGTATCCCTCCCGGCACCCGCTGGGAAGATGTTCCGATGAACTGGACCTGTCCGGAATGTGCCGCGCGCAAAGAGGATTTCGAGATGGTGGAAATTTAGGACTCTTCTGGATGCGCATCCTTCACACCATGCTGCGGGTCGGCAATCTGGAAAAGTCAATTGCCTTTTATACTGATGTGCTCGGTATGAAAGTGCTGCGCCGCAAGGATTATCCTGAGGGAAAATTCACGCTGGCATTCGTCGGCTACCAGGATGAGTCGGAAGGCCCGGCGCTGGAGTTGACTCACAACTGGGACACGGAAAAATACGATATGGGGACCGGCTATGGACATATCGCCCTCGAAGTGGAGAATGCCTATGCCGCCTGCGACGAGGTGAAGAAGCGCGGAGGGAAGGTTACGCGCGAAGCGGGTCCCATGAAACATGGCTCGACGGTCATTGCCTTCGTAGAAGACCCGGACGGCTACAAGATAGAATTCATCCAGAAAAAAACGATGTAGCCTCCTCGGCGCATTCTGTACAAAAAGCGACAACGTCCCTCTGCTCGGGCGCAGCTTTATTCCCTGTTTTTCCCGCCTCATTCCTGCTCATTTTCCTCTGCATCCTGTCTGTCCTGCCAGCTCAAATACAGAACCCCGATCCCGATGATCGCGAGGGGCAGGATGACGTATAGGCCCAGCGCATAGCTGGCTTCGTCGCCATGGTCGGGGGGCGGCGAACTGATGATCTTGTAGCCATGGGCCGTTCCCACCGCAAGAGCCAGAACGAGGCCCGCCATGCGGCGATTCGTGATCAGGATGCGGCCAATCGCTTC
>CAZYYR010000323.1:0-2461 GCA_964651465.1 uncultured Nitrosospira sp. | reverse complement strand
ATCTGGACGAATACCCCGGGGGGGGCCAGGCTTTTGGCGGCACGCAGTGCGGCTTCGATGCCCCCTGCGGCCGCGATGTGGTTTTCCTTGATGAGGATGCCGTCGTGCAGGCCGGTGCGATGGTTCGTCCCGCCTCCGCATCTGACTGCGTATTTCTGCGCCAGCCGGAGCCCCGGCAGCGTCTTGCGGGTATCCACGATGACCGCCCCGGTTCCCGCGACCGCCTCCACATAGCGCCGGGTTTGGGTAGCGACCCCCGACAGCAGCTGCAGGAAATTCAGTGCGCTGCGCTCTCCTGTCAGCAGGACCCGGGCATGACCGGAGATTTCGCACAATTTCTCTCCGGCATTGATGACGTCGCCGTCCTGCGCATGCCACTGGATCCTCGCTTCCGGCTCCAGTTGCCGGAAACAGGCGTCGAACCAGCGCGTGCCGCAGACGACGGCGGTCTCGCGGCTGACGACGGTCGCCGTTGCCTCTGCTCCCTCCGGAACGAGGCTGGCAGTGAGGTCTCCTGATCCGATGTCCTCTGCCAGCGCCCGACTGGCGTTATCTTCAATTTCAGCGGATAAATCCATGAGAATGGCGCAGCTTTCTTATGTGGATGGAATGAAGGATATGAGGTATTTTAGCCGAATGAGAAGGAGAAAAGCGGCATGTCCGATATGTTGACGGTGGTTTCCTACGGTTTCGGGACAGTACTCGGCCTGGGCCTTGCGGGCTTTATTGCTTTCCTGTTCGTACAGGACATTACGCAGAAGAAACATTCCATTCTGCGCAACTACCCTGTCGTGGGGCATCTGCGCTATCTGTTCGAGAAGCAGGGCGAGTATTTCCGCCAGTACTTCTTCTCCGGCGACCGGGACGAGATGCCTTTCGATCGGGCCACACGGAGCTGGGTGTACAAGAATGCGAAGAACGAGGGCGGCATCGTCGGTTTCGGGTCCACCAGCGATCTGCGCGTGCCCGGTTCGGCCATCTTCGTCAACGTGGCCTTCCCGGTGCTGGAGTGCGACCGCCTGCCCACGCCCTCGCTCCTGATCGGGGAGGGATACTGCGAGCAGCCGTTCCACGCAAGATCGATCGTCAACATCAGCGGCATGAGCTACGGCGCGATGTCGGCTCCGGCCGTGCGCGCCCTGTCGCTCGGGGCTACCGAAGCGGGCTGCTGGCTGAACACGGGGGAGGGCGGGCTCGCTCCTTACCATCTGGAGGGCGATTGCGACATCGTCATGCAGGTCGGGACCGCGAAGTACGGCATCCGCAACCATGACGGCAGCTTCTCGCCCCAGCGGGCAAAGGAACTGGCGCGGGTGGTGAAGGCATTTGAGATCAAGCTCTCGCAGGGCGCGAAGCCGGGCAAGGGCGGCATGCTGCCCGGCAGCAAGGTGACGGAGGAAATCGCTGCGATCCGCGGGATTCCCCCCCATCAGGACTCCATCAGCCCCAACCGTCACATCGATATCAGCAATGTGGATGAACTGCTCGATAAGATTGCCTATGTGCGCGAACTCACGGGGCGTCCGGTGGGGGTGAAGGTCGCCATCGGCGGGTGGCGCTTCATCAACGACCTGTGCGACGCCGTGAACCGGCGCGGCCCGGAGTATGCACCGGATTTTCTCACCATCGATGGCGGCGAAGGCGGCAGCGGCGCGGCGCCCCAGACCCTGGTCGATCACATGAGCCTGCCCATTACCGAAGGATTGCCGCGGGTGGTGGATGCGCTCCTCGAATCGGGCCTGAGAGAGCGCATACGCGTGGTGGCGGCCGGCAAGCTGGTGACGTCGGCGCGTGCGGCCTGGGCACTGTGCGCGGGAGCGGATTTCGTCAACACGGCGCGCGGTTTCATGTTCGCGCTGGGGTGCATCCAGGCCATGCGCTGCCATACCAACACCTGTCCCACGGGCATCACTACTCATAACAAGCGCCTGCAGCGCGGCCTCGTGGTGAAGGAAAAATACCTGCGTGTGGCCAGCTATGCCAGGAACATGAACAGCGAGATCGACATGATCGCCTACTCGTGCGGCCTGCATCATGCGCGCCAGTTCCGGCGTGAGCATGTGCGCATCGTCGAGACCGCGGGCAAGAGCGTTGCGCTCAATGTGCTGTATCCGTATCCCGAGCTGCCTTGAAATTCCGGAGGAGCTCCCATACATACATAAAAGCCACTGACTATTTATTCGAGGAATTCTGCCATGCGTTTCGACAAGCTGACCACCAAATTCCAGCAGGCGCTCGCCGATGCGCAAAGCATCGCGGTAGGTCAGGATAATGCCTACGTGGAGCCGCAGCATCTGCTGCTTGCATTGCTGCAGCAGGAAGACGGCGGCACGGCCTCGCTGCTGCAGCGCGCGGGCGCGAATGTCGCGCCCTTGCGCGAGGCGCTGAAGAAAGCCATCGAGCGCCTTCCCAGGGTGGAGGGAACCGGCGGTGAAATCAATGCGTCGCGTGATCTGGGCAA
>CAZYYR010000322.1:0-2481 GCA_964651465.1 uncultured Nitrosospira sp. | reverse complement strand
AAAGGGTGAATTATCGTGCGGGCATGTGCCTTCGGCTCATCATTGTACGGATGAGCCTCATCGCAGGGTGGATGCGGGAAGACGATGCGTGATCGATGTTGCGGATGCGTTTGCCGGAATCCCGTCTATTTCACGGTTTTCCGGTTATTCCAGGTGTAGATGGAGGTTACGGCGTAGTTCCAGACGGCGCCGACGATGATGCCTGCCATGGCGGATAAGGCCCATCCCATGGTGTTTTCCTTGAAAAGATAGGTGGCAATTCCTACATTCGAGATGGCGCCGACCGAACAGGCAAGCGAGAATGAGATCCAGCCGGTGACGAGGCCCCAGCCCCTGAGGCGGCGATCCCGATACGTCAGCGCGTTGTTCATGAAGAAATTGGTGGTCATGGCGATCAGGGTGGCCACGATCTGACCCATTGCGAAACTTGCCCCCAGCACCTTGAAAGTCACCCACAGGGCGGTCATGTGCACCGCCACGCCGATTGCGCCGATCAGTGCGAAGGGTACGAAGCGTACGGGCACGTACCGGCCGACTGTCTTGTCCAGCAGCATCATGGCATATTCCCACGCCACGACAGAGTCCAGCTTGCTCTCTCCGGAATGGCGGTTGCGGAAGGTGTATCCACGTTCCTTGAATCGCAGTTCCCTGGGGACGGAGGCAAAGATGTCGAGCAGGATTTTGAATCCCACCCCTGAAAGATTTTCCACCGCCTCATGCAGCAATTCGCGACGCAGCATGAAAAACCCGCTCATTGGATCCTTCAGATCCGACTTCACCACCAGCCGGGACAACCGGGTGGCAAGACGGCTCATGCGTGCCCGGTCTTCGGCCCACTCCCCCAGGCTGCCGTCATCCACGTAGCGGCTGCCGATCACGATATCCAGGTTCCTGTCTCCTTCGAGATCGTGGTACATCTGGGGCAGCAGGGTTTCATCATGTTGCAGATCGGCGTCCATTACCGCCAGGTAAGGGGCGCTCGACGCCAGCATTCCTTCCACGCAGGCAGTGGAAAGGCCGCGGCGGCCTACACGATGGAGGATGCGGATGCGGGAATCCTTCCGTGCCAGAGTCCTGATGAGGTCCGCCGTGCCGTCCGGAGAATTGTCATCGACGAACATTGCTTCCCATGGCATCCCGCCAAGGGTGGCGTCGAGCCGGCTTACGAGTTCCTCGATATTGGTTCGCTCATTGAAAGTCGGGATCACTACCGACAGCAACGGGCCTGATTGCACCTCATGCGGTACCTCAGCGGCGAGCGGATGTACCGTGGAGAGAATCTTGTTCAATGCGCGTTACCTTTGCCCAAGTGCATATCCTTTCTGCCGGCCAGCACGGCGCCGGTACGATGAGGCTGCCGAGCCACAGCGCGCAGTAGCAGGCAGTGAGGAACACGGGAGACGAGCGTGGACTGGCAAGTAAGAATGCCCGCTAGCGAAAACAGGACGGAAAGAAAGACAATGTAAGAGACCACTATTATTCATTGATATGATACTCCAACTCTGGGGTTTTACCGCAAAGTCTCTGTAAGGCCGGGCTGCACGTGTCCCGGGCGCAGGTGTAAAACAAATGAACAAATGTTGGCGAATCCTAATGGAAATCCCGGCTTTCCACCACAAGATTTCCCAGCAGGCGGCTGTGGTCCACCAGCCGCCTGGCGATCACATGCCTGACGCCGCTTTCGCATTGCCATACGCCGTATACCGTCAACAGCCTTGAGTTCAGGGCCTCTCGCCGCTGCTTCCGGACAAGCGGGCTCCACAGCACGACATTCGTTATCCCGGTCTCATCCTCGAGCGTGACAAACATCACGCCTTTGGCGCTGCCGGGGCGCTGCCGGCAGGTGACGATGCCTGTCGTCCGCACCAGCCGTCCCGTCGGATAATCATCCAGTTCCCTGGCGGAACGCAGATTCATTTCCGCCAGCCTGGGACGCAGCAATGCAAGAGGATGGCGGCGCAGGGTAAGCCCCGTACTGGCATAATCCGCCAGGATTTCTTCTCTCTCGGGTGCGGCCGGGATGACAGGCGGTGTCTCCCGCACAGGGGCGTTGCGCATCAGATCCCGTTGTCCGAGAGGGGGTGCGACTGCCCAGAGGGTCTGGCGCCGGTGACCCGACAGGGTTTGCAATGCATCGGAAGCGGCGAGGGCGCGCATTGCGGCGGTATCGAGGAAGGCACGATTTGCCAGATCGGCGGGATTTTCAAAAGGTGCAGCTGCTCTTGCTTCCATAATCCGTTTGGCAGCTTCCAGTCCCAATCCCTTTATCCTGTTCAGGCCTAGCCGGACCGCGGGCTGAGATGTCCTGTCCGCCTGTTCTTCGAGCCTGCAATCCCAGTCGCTGATCGTGATCTCCACCGGCATGACGATAACACCATGCCGTATGGCATCCTGGATCAGCTGAGAGGCACTGTAGAATCCCATAGGCAGGCTGTTCAGCATGGCGCACAGGAAAGCAGCGGGTTCATGGCACTTGAGCCA
>CAZYYR010000321.1:0-2497 GCA_964651465.1 uncultured Nitrosospira sp. | reverse complement strand
TCTTTCGACTTTATTCGGGTGCATACGGGCCTGCAGACATTTGCCTCATTTCGCAGCCGTCACGTGGGTAAGGACGTGACGTATCATGCTGAGGGCAAGCTCATGCTCCCCCAGAAATACCGTCCCTCCGCTTTCCTTCCGCAACAGTATCGCTTCTTCCTCGTTGTGCGTGCGGACAATGATCTCGACGGGCGGATTCAGTATACGTGCAGTCTCGATCATTCGTCGGGCGCGCAGCGTATCGGGAACCGCAATCACCAGCATGGCCGCCCGGGCGATGTGCGCCTGGATCAGCACAGCCGGTTCCGCGGCATCGCCCGCTACCGCATGCATGCCCCGCTTGCGCAATCCCTCTACGATATCGCGGTTCTGCTCTGCCACCACAAATGGCAGCCCATGTTTGGCCAGCGCCTCGCCGATCAGCGCGCCCACACGGCCATAGCCCACGAGAACGACATGGCTTGTAACATAGCTCGACGCGACAGTCGTCGGCAATTCCGCCAGCGGATCATCGGGCCGCTCAAAAATGCGCGCAAGGACGGATCGGGAGCGTATCCATGCCTGTGCCGGCTCGATTACCCGGAATACCAGGGGGTTGAGCGTAATCGATATGAACGCTCCAGCCAGTATGAGGCTCTGGGCCTCGACCGGCAGAAGCCCAAGCGAAACGCCGAGGGCAGCAAGAATGAAAGAGAACTCCCCGATCTGGGCAAGGCTGGCTGATACGGTCAGCGCCGTGTTCAAAGGATAGCGGAAAGCCAGTACCAATAGAAATGCGGCCAGCGATTTGCCGATGATTATGATACCAAGAGTAGCGAGAAGATGTAACGGCTGCTCGATCAATACATAGGGGTCAAACAGCATCCCTACGGAAACGAAAAACAGAACCGAAAACGCATCCCGCAGAGGCAAGGATTCCTGAGCGGCTCTATGACTCAGATCGGATTCCCTCATGACCATGCCGGCAAAGAATGCACCCAGGGCGAAGGACACGCCGAAGAGCATCGCGGAGCCGTAGGCGATGCCGATCGCAACCGCGATGACGCTCAGGATGAAGAGTTCGTTGGAGTTTGTACTGGCGACATGCCAAAGCAGCCACGGAAAGACCCGCTTGCCGACGACAAGCATGAGGGCAATGAAAATCAGCACCTTGCCGAATGTGATCAGAAGCGTCGTCAGCAGACCGGAACCGGACGACTCCCCCATAGAACCCGAATTGTCGCCCAGCCAGCCGGCAAGCGGAGGCAGCAGCACGAGCACGAGCACCATGGCCAGATCCTCGACAACCAGCCATCCCACCGCAATCGATCCATTGACGGACTTGAGCAGGCCGCGCTGCTCCAGCGCGCGCAGTAGCACGACTGTGCTGGCGGTCGACAGCGCGACGCCATAGACGATTCCCACGGCCATATTCCAGCCCCAGGAAACGGCGACCAAGGCTCCGAAAGCAGTTGCCACCGCGATCTGCACGATGGCGCCCGGCAAGGCGATACGCCGAACGGCCAGCAGATCGTTCAGCGAAAAATGCAGACCCACTCCGAACATGAGCAGGATCACCCCGATTTCCGCCAACTGACCCGAGAGCTCCATATCAGCGACGAAGCCTGGTGTATTTGCGCCAAGGATGACGCCGGCCGTCAGGTAGCCAACCAGTACCGGCAGCTTGAGCCGGTTCGCGATGAGGCCCATCAGCAAGGCAAGGCCAAAGCTGACGGCAATGGTGGTGATCAGGGTGAGGCTATGGGGCATGGTTTGTCGCCAGGAGGGACAGGGCAATGATAAGCCGGCATGTCAGCATTCATTGGAATACTTGCATGGCTGAAACCTGTGATCGGCCTGCCCGAGAAAGGGTGTGGAAACCCTCACAGCTCGCCAAATCGATTCCTGCAGGAAATCCGCCGGAATCCGTGCCCGGATAGCCGCAACTCACATACGCATAGCCCGGGAGCCACGCCGGCCCACGCGCGAGCGCCAGCCAAGCATTCCCAGCCCAGCCAGCATCATGGCCCAGGTCTCCGGCTCCGGGACCGCGGAAACCTGCCAGCCGATATCCTTCATGGCTGCGAAATCCAGTTCGGTGAAATGCTTGCGCTGACCCGCGGTGATACTCGGATCCATCGCCGTTTCCTGGCCCAGGTAGCTGAGCCCTTCGGCCCAGTGACCATTACTGGACCGGGGATTGGAACCATACAGATCCTCGACCGCTGAACCAGTGAAAACGCCGCCCGAAACCAGGTTGTTGAATGATCTTGCGCTGCCGAAACCGAGTACGTGGGCAAGCTCATGAACCGCTACCGAATAAAAATCGCGCAGGCCCGGAAACGGCTCGTTCGTTCCGGTATCCGTATCGAAATACCAGTTTGAAGTGCTGTTGAAAGAAATCGCTCCGCCCCATGGGCCAAAATCCGTTGGATTGGGCAGAAGTGCGCCAGCCTGTCCCCTGCTGGCTGCGTTGCCGAGAAAGGCGGGAGAACCGCTGGCGGATATTCCGCCAGCG
>CAZYYR010000320.1:0-2508 GCA_964651465.1 uncultured Nitrosospira sp. | reverse complement strand
TGGAACCTTCGATTGTGATGCGATTGTCATCGTAGATCCAGCAGAGGTTCGCCAGCCCGAGATGGCCCGCCAGGGAGGCGGCCTCGCTGCTGACACCCTCCATCATGTCGCCATCGCTGCACAGCGCATACACATTGTGGCTGAACAGCTCAAAATCCGGTCGGTTATAGGTTGCCGCGAGCCAGTGTCCGGCCATCGCCATGCCGACGCTGGCAGCCGCGCCTTGCCCCAGAGGGCCGGTCGTAGTTTCAACGCCGGCAGTCCAGCCGTATTCCGGGTGGCCGGTACAGCGGCTGCCTGCCTGGCGAAATGTCCTGAGATCATCCAGCGTGACCGCCAGCCGATCGGTATCCTCGTAATGTCGGCCGGCCGCCCTGATTCCGGTCAGATACAATATGCTGTAGAGCAGGGCGCAGGCATGGCCCGCCGATAGAATGAAGCGATCCCGGTTCGGCCACAAGGGATCGTCGGGATCGTAGCGCAGGAAGCGCTGCCACAGACAATAAACCGCAGGCGCTGTGCCCATCGGCGTCCCCGGATGACCGGAATGGGCTTTTTCCACGGCGTCGATGGAGAGGCTGCGCAGCGTGTTGATACAGATCTGGTCGGTTACCGCTTGTTCATCCATGGCATTGTCTCCTCCATTGTTTCGCGAGCAAGCCGCGAAACAAGTATTAACAGGCCCAGGAAAGGGAAAAGTTCACTGTGCGAAAATACGTGTCTCCTTCATAGCGACTACTTAGCCCCCGCAGGAGCCATGCTTGCGACCCGCTGCGCGTTCACTGGCTCGTCCGTCCACTGCTGCCCTCTGCTTCGGTATAGGCACCGGAACCCTGCACTGGCTGGAGTATCTTTCCGACAGGGCTGGGCAAATATGTCACGATTGTATCCTCAGTCGAATGTAGCGCTGTATCAGCATGTTCGTTGAGCGGTCATGTTCCAGTGGAGAGGCGCCAGGATTTTTCAGCTCCTCCGCGATGCGCTGGGCCATTACCTTGCCCAGCTCGACGCCCCATTGATCGAACGAGTCGATGTTCCAGACGGCCCCCTGGGTGAACACGCTGTGTTCGTAGAGGGCAATCAGGGCGCCCAGCGTATCAGGCGTGAGCCGGTCGATCAGAATCGTGTTGGTCGGGCGATTGCCGCCGAAGCTACGATGCGGAGACAGCCAAGCCGGCACGCCCTCGGCCTTGACCTCATCCTCGGTCTTTCCGAATGCCAATGCCTCGGTTTGAGCGAAGAAATTGGCCATCAGCAGATCATGATGATTGCCGAGCGGGTTCAAAGTATTGCAGAATCCGATGAAGTCGCAGGGGATCAGGCGCGTACCCTGATGGATGAGCTGATAGAAAGAGTGCTGGCCGTTCGTGCCGGGTTCGCCCCAGACGACGGGCGAGGTGTCGTATCCGACAGGGACGCCATCGAGGGTGACGCTCTTGCCGTTGCTCTCCATCGTCAGTTGCTGCAGATAGGCCGGGAAACGCTTCAAATACTGGTCGTAAGGCAGTACCGCAAGGGTCTGCGCCCCGAAAAAATTGTTATACCAGACTGCAAGCAGTCCCATGAGCACCGGCAGGTTCCTCTCCAGCGGTGCCGTGCGAAAATGCCGGTCCATGGCGTGAAAACCTGCCAGCATGAGGCGGAAATTCTCCGGGCCGATCGCGATCATGGTGGAGAGGCCGACCGCCGAGTCCATCGAATACCGGCCGCCCACCCAGTCCCAGAAGCCGAACATGTTGCCGGGATCGATCCCGAAGCCGGTCACTTCCCGTGTGTTGGTCGATACCGCAACGAAGTGCCTGCGCACCGCGCTGTCATCGTTCAGCCTGTTCAGCATCCATTGGCGGGCTGCTCGCGCGTTGGCAAGCGTCTCTGCGGTGGTGAACGTCTTCGAGCAGATGATGAACAGCGTCTCTTCCGGATCCAGGTCGCGCGTGGCTTCGGTGAGATCCGTTCCATCCACGTTGGATACGAAGCGGAAGCGCATGTCGCGCCGGCTGTAATGACGCAGCGCCTCGTATGCCATCACGGGACCCAGATCGGACCCGCCTATGCCGATATTGATGACATTGCGGATGCGCTTGCCGGTATGCCCCTGCCAGTGTCCGCTGCGCAATCGATCCGCGAAAGCGGACATCCTGGCGAGCACGGCTTGCACTTCAGGGACGACATCCGTCGCATCCACCATGATGCGCTCGCTCTCGGGCGCGCGCAGGGCAATGTGAAGGACGGCCCGCCGTTCGGTCGCATTGATCCGCTCGCCGCTGAACATCGCATCGATGCGCTTGCGCAAGCTGCATTCCTCGGCAAGCTGCATGAGCAGTCGCAGCGTCTCATCGGTAATCCGGTTTTTTGAATAGTCGAGATAGATATTTCCGGTTTCCGCCGTCAGGCGCCGCCCCCGCTCGGGGTCAGTGGCGAAAAGGTCCCGCAGATGAATATCCCTGATTTCCTGATAGTGCGCTTCAAGCGCCTTCCAGGCGGTCCGCTGCGTAGGGCTGTTACTGC
>CAZYYR010000319.1:0-2511 GCA_964651465.1 uncultured Nitrosospira sp. | reverse complement strand
GCCGGGTGCGCAAAATCCATATGGCTCCGACGCCTTTTCTACCATGATAAAACTCATCGTTAACGGCCAGACGCAGCAGGTTCCCGTTCCGCGCCAGGCCGGGCAGGCCGGGACAAGCATGCAGAACGGGGAAAGCGCGCATGCAAACCTGAATGTCGCGCAATTGCTCGAACACATGGGCCTGCAAGGCAAGCGCATTGCGGTCGAGCGGAATGGCGAAATCATTCCGCGCAGCCGCTTCGATCAGCCGCTTCTTGCGGATGGCGATCAACTGGAAATCGTGGTGGCTGTGGGCGGAGGCTAAACGGTGAACAATCCGAGTACGCTGATGGACAGCTTCGTCGTTGCCGGCAAAACCTATTCTTCCCGACTGCTGGTCGGTACCGGCAAGTACAGGGACTTCGAGGAAACGCGCGCCGCGGTGGAAGCCAGTGGCGCGGAAATCATTACGGTCGCGATCCGCAGGACCAATCTCGGCCAGAACCCCGAGGAACCCAACCTGCTGGATGTGCTGCCTCCATCGCGATATACCCTGCTGCCGAACACCGCCGGATGCTACACAGTGGAAGATGCGGTGCGTACCTTGCGCCTGGCGCGGGAATTGCTGGATGGACATACCCTGGTCAAACTGGAAGTCCTGGGCGACCCCAGGACACTTTATCCCAACATGGTGGAAACCCTGAAGGCCGCTGAAATCCTGATAAAGGATGGTTTCCAGGTGATGGTCTACACTTCGGACGATCCGATCGCAGCCAAGCAGCTGGAAGAGATGGGCTGTGTGGCCGTGATGCCTCTGGCATCCCTGATCGGCTCGGGCATGGGCATCCTGAATCCATGGAATCTGCAGATCATTATCGAGAACGCCACCGTCCCGGTCATCGTAGACGCGGGGGTCGGTACAGCATCGGATGCCGCGATCGCGATGGAGCTGGGCTGTGACGGCGTGCTGATGAACACCGCCATCGCCGCCGCGCGAGATCCGGTACTGATGGCTTCCGCCATGAAAAAGGCGGTGGAAGCCGGCCGCGAGGCCTTTCTGGCGGGACGGATGCCGAAAAAGCTCTACAGCGCTACTCCCAGTTCGCCGGTCGCAGGCACCATCGCGAGCCGCATGGATAGAAAAACAGGCAGCGCCTCCTCCTGATCCTCTGCCTTTCTGCGATTTCTTTCCAGCACGCTTGCCGGCATTCCCACATGGTAGAGCATCGCCCCATTCGCAGCTTCGTTCTTCGTCAGGGGCGCGTGTCCAATGCGCAGCGGCGTGCCCTGGAAGAGCTGCTGCCGAAATACGGTATCCCTATCCCGGTTTCTTTTCCTGCGTCAACGGAAAACCGGCTCGACCTTGACCGTATTTTCGGTCGCAGTGCGCCAAAAATCCTGGAGATCGGTTCCGGCATGGGCGGGACCACTGTCGAAATCGCCAAGGCACATCCGCAGAACGATTACCTCGCCGTTGAGGTGCACACGCCGGGTGTGGGCAGCCTGCTCAAGCAAATCGAAGAACAGCAGTTGAGAAACTTGCGCGTCATTCAGCATGATGTGGTCGAAGTGCTGCTACATGCGCTGCCGCCCGCATGCCTGGACGGGGTGCATATCTTCTTTCCCGATCCATGGCCCAAGGCACGCCACCACAAGCGCCGGCTGGTACAGCCGGAATTCATCTCCTTGCTGTGCCAGCACCTGAAGCACGGCGGTTACATCCACATAGCGACCGACTGGGAGGATTATGCCGCTCAGATTCTGGATGTGCTAAGCAATGAAGCGCAGCTTGCCAACACCGTGGCCGATTACATGCCGCGCCCGGAGGGCCGGCCATCGACCAAATTCGAACAGCGTGGCTTGCGGCTGGGGCATGGCGTCCGGGATCTGATATTCCGGAAAAAATGAGGGTTCGGAAAGGAGGCTGAACGGATCAGGTCCTGCCGCTATCCGGCATTCGGCAGAAAGATTTGCAGCAGGTCGTTCAAAAACCGCCGGCCCATGCGGGTGGGGGCGATATGCTGGTGGTCCCGCGTGATCAGCATGCGCTGCTCCGCTTCCTCCAGCTGGCGCTGCACGGCGGTGAGGGACAGCCCGGTGCGCTCCACGAACGTTTCCGTCGCGAACCCTTCCGTGAGGCGCAGCGCATTCATCATGAATTCGAATGCGCGGTCCTCGCGCCCCAGTTCGTGCTGTTCCATGATAAGTGGCCCCGAATCCAGCGTGGTTCCGTCCGTTCTGGCAAGGTATTCCCGCGGCTGCCTGTAACGCATCTGGCGCACGATCCTGTCGGCAAAGCTTATCTTGCTGTGCGCTCCGGCGCCGATCCCCAGATAGTCGCCGAACAGCCAGTAGTTCATATTGTGACGTGATTCCCGCCCCGGCTTGGCGAAGGCAGCTGTTTCATAGTGGCTGTAGCCGGCCTGGCCCAGCATTTGCTCGACCGCATCCTGCATTTCCGCCGCCACATCATCATTGGGAAGCCGTGGGGGATAGCGAAAGAACAGGGTATTCGGCTCCAGAGTCAGGTGA
>CAZYYR010000318.1:0-2515 GCA_964651465.1 uncultured Nitrosospira sp. | reverse complement strand
AGCGTCCACCTCGGCAACTGCAATGATTCTGCGGCCCGCTTCAACGTCCTTGGCGAAAATGACGAGTTCGCCGGTGCGGTAAGACTCTGTCCAGTCAGGGCCTGGGCTTTTCACATCCAGGGCCTGTGCGCATGAGGTGCTACCGAAGAAAGCAGATAGAGGGAATGCAAATAAAACGGCAAACCATACATGACTCAACATATATGCGTGACGAGGTTGGATTTAAGCGTCTCTCCTCAGATCGCATATTGTATCTTTAAATGCAAATTTGAATAAAGCGATACGGTAACCGAACAGGGTTGCCCCTCTTAACAGGTTTTGCTTTCCCATTCCCAGCCCTTGCCCGTGAGGGCAGGGCTGTCTCCCCACTCCCGTCGCCCCCAGGGACGAGGAGAGTTCGAGCGAGAGGATCTGGTTTTCCGATTCTCCATTCCTTGAACTTTCCACTTTTTGGGAGATTGCCATGCACTACATACCACCGTTGTTTTCAGTTGGACGAGTCGTAATCACCCCCGGTGCGCTCGCAACCGTAACCCATGCACTACATGATCCAGTGCTTGAGCCGCCATATGCGCGGCGATTGGGGATGCGTGGATGACGAGGATCGGCAAACCAACAACGAAGCCGTGACGGCGGAGCAGCGCGTCCTGTTCGCCTATCCCATCGATGCGAGGAAACCCTGCAAGGGCTTTGGCAAAAACACGTTCTCGATCATCACGGAAGCCAACCGCGTGACCACGTTCCTTCTGCCCGAAGAATACTGAGAGTCATCAGCCGGTGCATCGCACCGGCGCTTTCCCTTTATCATTCACTATTATCACAGGATAAATTATCATGGAAGCCATTGAAACCACCAAAAATAGCGAGACCACCATCACACGTATTGCCATCAGGAACCTCGTCAGATCGCCCCTGAACGTGCGCAAGAAAGAGGGCAGCGGCATAGCTGAACTGGCCGCCCTGATCGCCTCCCAAGGGCTGATCCATAATCTGGTCGTCACCGAGCAGAAGAAAAAAAGCAAAAAGACCGGAAAATATGAAGTCGTTGCCGGAAGCAGGCGGCTGGCCGCGCTCAATCTGCTGGTGGCCGAAGGACGCCTGAGCGAAGAGCATGAGGTCGATTGCCGCGTCGTGGATGCGAAAGAAGCACTGGAACTGAGCCTTGCGGAGAATAGCGGACGTGAAGCCATGCATCCAGCCGATCTGGTCATGGCCTACCGCAACCTGACGGACGCCGGATTCTCGCCGGATGAGATTGCCCCGCGCTTTGGTGTCTCTCCCCTGACCGTCAAGCGGTACCTGAAGCTGACCAATGTATCACCAGCTATTTTCCAGCTGTATGCCGAAGACAGAATGAACTTCGAGCAGATATCCGCGCTGGCGCTGACGGACGATCACGAATTGCAGGAACGACTCTGGCACAACACGCCCGAGTGGCAGCGCACCAGCGCAACCTTTCGTCGGCTCATCACCGAGGAAGAGATCAATATTCGCACGAATCCGCTGGCCAGGTTCATTGGAGTCGAAGCCTATGAGGCAGAAGGAGGCGTGATACGCCGTGACCTCTTCGGACAGGAGGATGACGGCTACATGCAGGATGCGGAACTGCTGGAATCGCTCGTTCTTGAAAAACTTAATCAGACGGTGGAAGCCATCAAGGATGAAGGCCATGCCTGGATCCAGGTGCGCACCACGTTCGACTATTCCGACAGGATGGAATTCAGTCAGGCAAGGACAGTCAGGCGTGACGCCCTTGATGAGGAACGGGCCAGACTGGAGGCGCTGAACACGGCAATGGAAGCAATTGAGGCGGACTACGAGGCTTATGACGAGGCGGCGGACGAGTCCGGCGAACTCTATAAAGCACTGGAGAAAAGGCAAGGAGACATTCAGGCAAAGCTGGATGCATTGAATGAGTCAATGGAAGAACTCTATGCCGACGATCTTGCCATTGCAGGTACCGTGGTTACCATTGATCAGAATGGCCAGCTGCGCATCGAGCGGGGCCTGATCCGCAAGGAGGATATGAAGAAGCTGCCGAAGGAGCAGGGCCGGGAGGGAATTGACGGAGCTGGAGGCGACATGCCGCAGCCCGTGCATTCGGAAAAGCTGACTCGCATGTTGACCGCGCACCGTACTGCAGCTATTCAGGCAGAACTTATGAACAGGCCCGACGTGGCATTGGCAGCACTCGTGCATCGGCTGGCGCTACAGGTTTTCTCAAGCGGATATGTATCGAATCGTATCGTGCAGGTCAACATGGAGAAGACCTATCTCAAGCCGGAGGCGGAGAATATCGAGCAGAGCAAGGCAGGCAGGGCAATCGAGGGGAAATACCGGTACTGGAAGAAGAGAATCGAAGCGGCGGGGCAGGATAGCAAGAACCTGCTTCAATGGCTGTTGAAGCAGCCACAGCAGGACCTTTTGGACTTGCTGGCGTTCTGCACGGCGACTTCGATCAATACCGTTTCCAGCCGCGAGAACACCCCATCGGATGATGTGGCAGCACTCATGA
>CAZYYR010000317.1:0-2516 GCA_964651465.1 uncultured Nitrosospira sp. | reverse complement strand
TCACTTCCGTTTCCGGCAGGCCGACGATGGTAAAGCTGGGCAGGCCGTTGGCGATATGAACTTCCACTGTAACGAGCGGAGCTTCCATGCCCGAGATGGCACGGCTGTAGAGGACAGCTAGCGGCATGCGCGATGGTTCTCAGCCTGGTCGAGCGAAGGCGATGGGAAAACTGATGACATCCTGGTTTTCGGATGGTTCGACTGCCGAGCCGCGAGGTGGTTATTCCGTTTCCGACAGATCGTCCAGGGTTTCCGGCGGAACATCCAGCGTATTCGACAAGGTATCCGATTTCGCGGCGCTCTCCAGCGCGGCCACCCTGGTTTCCAGCGCCGTCAGTTTTTCACGGGTGCGCTTCAGTATTTCCTGCTGAACCTCGAATTCCTCGCGCGTCACCAGATCCAGCCGGGTAAATACGCTGCCAAGCATGACCCGCAGATTCTTCTCCACATCCTTGACCGGGCTTTGCGCCAGCAGTTCGTTGACCTTGGTGACGATCTCATCCAATACTTTCTGGTTGGCCATGGGTTCTCCGTAATTTCCGATCTCCGCACCCGGGCGGATGCGGAGTGATGCATGATGTTAAAATCTCACACTTCAGCCGAATAGGCAATCAGCGGATTGATCATGGAACGTTTCCGCCTACTGGAAAAGTGGATCAGCGGCCAGTTTCCCGGCAGGGGTTTCACCCTGTCTCCCGCTTCCGCAGATGCAAGTTTTCGCCGCTATTTTCGAGTCACTTTCGCTGACGGAACACTGATCGCGATGGATGCGCCGCCCGGCCAGGAAGATTGCGTGCCGTTTTTGCATGTGGCGCAGTTATTTGCGGAAGCCGGGGCCCATGTACCGGCCATTCTCGCGCAGAACCTCGGGCAAGGTTTTCTGCTGCTTTCCGATCTCGGGAGCACGACCTATTTGCAGGCGCTGACCGGGAGTCCAGCTGGCGAGACCACGGAAGAACTGGCGGACCGCCTTTATCGCGACGCCGTGGCCGCGCTTTTGAGAATCCAGCTCGCGAGCCGGCCGGGAGTATTGCCCGATTACGATGAGGCGCTGCTGCTGAGGGAACTGGGGCTGTTCCCGGACTGGTATCTTGGCCGTTACTTGCAGGCAGTGCCTGGGGCGGTTCAGAAAGAAACCCTCGAGGAGATATTCCGGCGCCTTGTGCGGAATGCACTTGCCCAGCCTCGGGTGTTCGTGCATCGCGACTATCATTCGCGCAACCTAATGATGGCAACGCCCGGTCCAGGCATTATCGATTTTCAGGATGCGGTGTACGGGCCGATCACATACGATCTGGTATCGTTGTTCAAGGACGCCTATATCCGCTGGGAGGAAGGGCGCATACTGGACTGGCTCGTTCGCTATTGGGAGCAGGCGCGGGCCTCCGGCCTGCCGGTCGCGCACCAATTCGGCGAGTTTTACCGCGATTTCGAATGGATGGGGGTGCAACGCCATCTCAAGGTGCTGGGAATATTCGCTCGCCTGTATCTTCGCGACGGCAAAAGCGCTTACCTCAACGACCTGCCGCTGGTGGAGAGCTACTTGCGCAAGACCTGCGAACGTTATAGCGAACTGCACCCCCTGCTGTCTCTGCTGGACGAGTGGACGCGCACCGGGCCGGAAGCAAAGGTTGGCTACACCTTCTGAGATGGTGCCGGAGCCAGAGCAATATAGCGCCATGGTCCTGGCGGCAGGCCGTGGCGAGCGCATGCGCCCGCTGACCGATACGGTGCCAAAACCGCTGCTGTGCGTCGGCGGCAAGGCGCTGATCGAGTACCACCTTGAAAACCTCGGGCGTGCCGGCTATCGGCATGTGGTCATCAATCATGCCCATCTGGGACACATGATCGAAGCTGCGCTCGGAAATGGCGAGCGTCATGGCCTGAGCATCCGTTATTCCCATGAACCGGTCGCGCTGGAGACCGCCGGCGGCATCGCCCAGGCGTTGCCCCTGCTGAAACAGGATCCGGGAAATGACTCTGAAAACCGTCCGATCCTCACGGTCAACGCCGACATTTACTGTGAAATCGATTTATCCACTCTCCTGCCCGTTCTGGCTCGTATGAAGGCTCATCCAGTGGGGGAACTTGCGCATCTGGTGCTGGTGGACAACCCGCCGCATCATTCCGAAGGTGATTTTGCGCTGGATTCCGGCAGAGTCGTGCCTGCCGGCGGGAACAACCTGACGTTCAGCGGCATTGGCATCTATCGGCCTGAACTATTCGAGGATATTCCGCGCGGCACGGCCGCCAGGCTCGCGCCCCTGCTGCGCCAGGCGATGGCGGCCGGAAAAGTGACGGGCCAGCACTATCGTGGCGTATGGGTCGACGTGGGAACGCCGGAGCGGCTGCACCAGATCAATCTTCGGCTGAGCGGTTCCGGGACAGGCGGCGCTTGCGCATAGATGGATGGAACGTAGCCGCCTCATCAGAAACGACCGTTTACTTTGCGTTATGCGCGGAATCCTGTAAAACTCTCGGACATGGTTTCTATTCAATCGTTAGGCGAACGCCGA
>CAZYYR010000316.1:0-2545 GCA_964651465.1 uncultured Nitrosospira sp. | reverse complement strand
GTATTCGGAAGCCGGGCTTGTACCGTAGCCTGCAGGCGTGCCCCCGGTTTCAGCAGATCCAGAAAAGGCGAGCTGCCGGTATGCCGGTGGCCCGACGCTCCGGCCGGACTGGCCGGACTGGCCGGGAGGATCGCGGTCAGCGCATGAAGAGGTAACATAGGTAATTCCAGTCTTTCCTGAACATGGGAAGGCGAGCGGTCGCTGTCCGCGTAATCTGGAGTAGCAACCGTGACCCGGCTATCCGCCCGCATTGCGGCCGGCGGCCGGCGGCTGGCGACCGCCGGCAGCGGGGCCCCAGCCCCTGCTCCATTGCCGCCTCGTTCGCGGCTATCCGTCAGAACCCTTTCAGAACGCCCAGGTCGTATGCCTCATGCACACGCCGCGCCATGCTTGCATTGCCCAGCAGGGCCTGGATCTGCTTCATCCAGGGCTCGGTGTGAACACGTATTTCGGCATCGTCGGCCATTATTTTATGGATCAGCTCGACCTTGCGGCGCTGCATGTCGACGGGAAGGCGCACGGGCGGCGCTACCCGGAGCCGCGCGACTACGTCGGCACAACACTGCTCCAGCTCGGCTAGCCTGTCCCACTCACCGGCTCTGGCAGCCTCCTTCATCTCGCCGGTTAGACTGGAGATGGATTCGAATGCTGCGATGTTCTCCGTGCTGGTCATTGCATCCCTCCTGCCGAGGTCATCCCCGCGCCGATGCCGGCCGAGGTGTCCGGCGCCCCGCCCGTCCCGTTGCCGGATTGGGCGGATGTGCCAATGGCTTCCCAGGCTTCGCTCAACTCGCCCAGCAAACGCGCCACCTCTTCGACATACTCGGGTTTGTTGTGCAGATTGGCCTCCAGCAGACGGCGTCCCATGTATTCGTACAGGGCGTTCAGCTGCTGCGCCAGTTCGCCCCCCGCCGTGGTGTCCAGGCTGGCCTGAAGGCCGGAAGTGATGATCGCGATCGCCTTGGAGATCGCCTCGCCCCTTGCGGCGAACTGGCCGCTCTTCATGTGTGCGAGGGCAGCGGACAGCGACAGCCGTGCGCCCTCGAACAGCATCAGGACGAGCTTGTGGGGTGTAGCTGCGATCACGCCGGTTTCGAGTCCGACGCGGGCGTAGGCATTGATGCCATGACCGGCTTTGGTATACATGTCAGTGTCCTTCCCAGGTTCTATGATTGTGAATTGATTTTTGGCAATGCCGCCAACTGCTGCTGGAGAAACTGGCTGGTCTGGTTCAGGCTGCCCAGCATCGCGTCCAGCGCGCCGAACTGTGCCCGATAACGGACCTCGACCATGTCCAGGCGCCGAAGAAAATCTTCCTGGCGGCGGTCTATATCCTTGATGCTGGCGCTGATTCCATCGACACGCGCGGCGATGAGACCCTCGTCTGCCAGCAGATCGCCGGCCAGCTTGGTCAATCTGTCCGCGTAACCCCGGGAGAAATCGATCGCTCCGCGCGCCCCCAGGGGGCCGCCATTGACGACCAGCCGCAGGCCCTCTGCTGGCTGCCCCGATGCTGCGGCCAGCACTTGCCCCGATCCGGTCGCGGGTACGCCGTTGATGGTGCCGGCCACATCGACGCCCGATACCGAAACGGGGCTGGCCCCGAGCAGGCTGCTGGCGCCGCTTCCGCCCGAAACGGCCACCGTAGAATCGGAACCGTAACGGGCCGATGCAATGCCGAGCACACCGGCCGATTGCGATACCTGCACCGACACCCCCGCCTCCAGCAGACTGGAAGTACCGTTCAACCTGCTTTGCACCTCGGCGGCGAGCGCATCCGCGGAAGCATAGGCGCCGGCTGCAAGCGTGATGCTGGCAGCCACCCCGTCGATGCTGACAGTCAACTGATCATTGACACCCGCGACAATGGTCAGCTCCGCCGCCTGACTGCCGGACAGGCTGCCCTTCGTGGCCAGCTGGGTAACGGAAACGGCATAATTCCCGGCTGCGGTCTTGTCCGTTGATCCGTCATAGGCGATCAGGCTGTCAGTGGATTTTCCAAGCGCAGCGAAAAGCCCCGAGACCTGGACGAAGCCCGTCTCCATCGCCGCTTGAAACCGGGTGGAATCGAGTGCCAGGCTGCCATCCTTCTGGAAAGAAACGCCGATTTGCGATAACGATGTCAGGTTCCCCTGCCCGTCCGAAGTCCCGACGGAGGCGGATATCGTAGCGCGCAGCCAGCGCTGAATGGAAAGGGTGGCGGAATCGCCCTGGAGGATGGCGCCCTTTCCGCTTGCGGCATTGTATGAACTGAGGCTGGCAAGGGTCTGGCTGAGCGAATTGAAAGCCTTGACGAAAGTCTCCACCGAGCCCTTGACCCCGTCGCTGTCGCGCCCTACGGTCAATGTCGTGGCACTGCCCGGGCTGCTCTTGAGCAGGTTGAGCGTCACTCCTTCGATCGCATCGCTGATGATGTTCGAGGGCTTGCTGATGTCGATTCCGTCGATATGAAGCCTGGCATCCTGTGCAGCCTGCACCTGCGTCAGATTCTTTCCGGAACTCGCCGCGGCTGCCGGATCGAAGGCAAGTTGCGACAGGCCCGCGG
>CAZYYR010000315.1:0-2552 GCA_964651465.1 uncultured Nitrosospira sp. | reverse complement strand
TGATCCAATGGGTTATATTCGGCATTGCGATGACTGGCTCATTGGAGTAGTATGGGCACATGATCAGGAAGGTTCCGATCAGCGTGGTGGAAACGCCGGAATTCTTGTCGACGACCCGAAAGCTCATGAGCGACGACGAGCGCGTCTTGTTGGTGGATTATCTGGCGCATAATCCCACGGTAGGCGATCTCGTTTCGGGTACGGGCGGCATTCGCAAGGTTCGCTGGGCGCTGGAAGGCCGGGGCAAGCGTGGCGGCGCGCGGGTGATTTATTTCTATCACGACGCCGATATGCCGCTCTTTGCGCTCACGGCCTACGCCAAGAACGAGCGGGCTGACCTGAGTCAGTAGACCGTAACGACTTCCGCCAGTTGACCACGATACTGGTGGGCGCATTCAAGAGGAGAAAGCCATGAGCAAGGTTGCAGACAGCATCCGGCGCGGCCTTCAGCAGGCGGTAGCCTATGCCGAGGGCAAGGCGGATACGAACGCCTATCGCGTGCATGTGCCCGAGCGAGTCGACGTGAAGGCAATCCGGACCAAGCTCGACATGACGCAAGAGGAATTTGCCGGCCACTTCGGGTTCTCGGTGAACACGCTGCGCCATTGGGAGCAGGGCTCGCGCCAGCCGGAAGGGCCGACTCGGGCCTATCTTCTAGTCATCGACCGCGCGCCCAAGGCCGTGCGGAAAGCTTTGCAGGCCGGATGACAGGCGTCGCAAATGGCGGGAACCGATCCCGAATAGCACAGAACAAACTCATGCTCCCGATGGCCACGAGCCCGGGTATTCCTATCCGTGCATCATTTACCGGAATAGTTCGGCCGCGCATGCTTCGGCGGAAATCAACTCCATGCCGTTCGTCTTCACGCGGTGAATCCCCGCCTCGGTCACGACGAAATCCATCGGAATATCGTGGGGTTGGGGATGCAGATCGTCGAGGCGCAGGATTTCGAACGCCACGCCGATAGCCAGTGGGCGGGGCGCCATCGCTGCCAGGGTACGATCAAAATACCCGCCCCCATATCCCAGCCGGTATCCCTTTTGGTCAAACCCGATCATGGGAACGACCAGCGCATCCACTGTCACCGGTTCCGTATTGTCAGGAACGGGAATACCATACATGCCCGCTTTCATCGGCGCATGCTGCCACCATTTGCGAAAGCGCAGCGGCTCATTTTTGTCCAGGACTTCGGGAAGGGCGAGCGTGGCCCCCTTCCGTTGAAAAAAATCCATCACCGGACGCGGATCGTATTCTCCCCGATGGGGCCAGCAAAATCCTATGGTACCTCTTTGCAGCAACGGAAAGCCGTGCTTGAGGGAGGCGCTGATGGCGGTACTCCACCGCCGGTAATCGTCCTCGCCTATGCATTCCCTGCGCGCCATCAACGCGCCACGCTGCTGCTTTCTCCATTCCGGCCAGTTACTCATCGGCCTGTTCCGGACGATTGGAGAAATTGCACGATGAAAATGCGAATGATTGTCCGCGCAGGCCACTGCTCTGCCCACACGAGTATTGCATGAGCAGTTTTCTGACTGGAGCGGGAATCGCCGCCTTCAGTGCATCATCGTGCGTCATCCACGTATGGATGGCTTCATCTCCGATTCGCCCTGCCGGAGCTGTGTCCGGTGAAAATGCGTCGACTTGTACCGGCTGGGGATGGATGCGCAGCCTGAAATGAGTGAACGTGTGATCGAGCGGCGCCATTCGCTCCAGGGCTGTGGCGCCTATCCCGAAGCGCCGCATGCAATGATCAATGAGGTTTTCCGCTGGCGGCATTTCCGGCAGGCACCAAAGGCTGCCCCAGATGCCTTGGGAAGGACGTTTTTCCAGCAGCACCTGCTCCTGCCTCATCAGCACCAGCATGACCGTTTCCCTGGTGGGCAGCCTCTTCCTGGGGCGCGGAGTGGGCAGTTTGTGAACCATTCCATCCCGATAGGCGATGCAGTCACTTTGCAACGGACACGACACGCACTCGGGCTTGCTGCGAGTACAAACCGTCGAGCCAAAGTCCATGAGCGCCTGAGTATAGGCTTCCATCCCGAATTCCGGCGGGCTTCCGTCATTTTCCGATGGTAGAGGCAGCAACGCTTCGGCTTTCTGCCACAGCCGCATTTCGTTACGCTTTTCCCCTGGATAGCCCTCGATGCCGCAATAGCGGGCAAGGATGCGTTTGACGTTGCCGTCCAGTATGGCGCACCGCTCCCCATACGCGAATGCCGCGATAGCGGCGGCGGTGGAGCGGCCCACGCCGGGAAGCTGGCTGATCGATTCTGCGCTTCCCGGGAAGATTCCTTCGTGTTCCGTTGCGATCAGGCGCGCGGCCCGGTGGAGATTCCGGCCGCGAGAGTAATAGCCCAGGCCGCTCCAGTGCGCCAGCACATCGTCGAGCGTAGCGGAAGCGACGCTCATGACGCCGGGAAAGCGCCGCATGAAACGGAGGTAATAAGGGATCACCGTGCTCACCTGGGTCTGTTGCAGCATGATTTCCGATACCCAGATGGCGTACGGGTCGCGTGTATCCTGCCAGGGCAGATGGTGGCGGCCGTGGTGC
>CAZYYR010000314.1:0-2558 GCA_964651465.1 uncultured Nitrosospira sp. | reverse complement strand
TCGACGAATGTGCCCCACTCCAGGCAGGTGTCCGATCTGGCAAGCGCTGGCAGAAGCTTGAGTTTCTCCGGATGAAGCTCCGCCGTTGCGTGTGCGGCAGCCCCCCCGCCCGGTTCCAGCTGAACATAGATCGCGAAGGCAAGATTGACGAACAACAGCAAAAGAAAAACGATCCTCATTTTTTGGCACTTTCCATGCTGGCGAAATTGAATTTCCTCAGTTGCTATTTCTTAAGAATGCGGCAGAAGCATCTGGTGCATTCTTTTGCCCCGACGAGACTACATCTGTCCAAGGCATATTGTCGAGCAACAGGTTTTCCGGGCACCCGCCCATGCGGCGCCATGATCAGGAAACCCGTTTACCCGCATGGGAGCATCCCGCTTTAAAGTCTGCCAACCGCAGCTTTATTATGGTTTTATTGTTGTTAACCTGCCGCCCTCCTGTTAAAATTCGCTGCCGCTCTGGAGAGCGGCGCCGCATTTTTCAGAGAGTTCCGGGACGCAACGCATGAAACCAATTTCAATGATTGTAGTATCGGCTGCGCTGGTTCTATCCGGTCAGATTTTTGCCGAGACCGCCCCTGCAGCGAGCAGCAGCGACAAGGGAGACGCGGCCAAGGGCGAGCAGATCGCGACTCAGGTGTGTGCAAGTTGCCACAATGCGGACGGCAACAGCGTGATTCCGATAAATCCGAGTCTGGCCGGACAGCATGCAGAGTATATCACCAAGCAGTTGAACGATTTCAAGGCGCAGGAGGATAAGCCGGCGCAGCGGGAAAACCCTGTGATGGGAGCGATGGTGGCGCCGCTTTCGGCAGAGGATATGAAGAATCTGGCTGCCTATTATGCCCGGCAAACACCGAAACCCGGCGGGGCGAAAGATAAGGAACTGGCTGAAGAGGGCGAAAAAATCTATCGTGGCGGCAATCTCGAGACCAATGTTCCCGCTTGTTCAGGATGCCATTCTCCGAATGGTTCAGGTCTTCCGCCCGTCTACCCGCGGCTCGCAGGTCAGCACGCGGATTATACGGCTGCGCAATTACGTGCCTTCCGCACCGAGGAGCGCGCAAACGATGCGAACAAGGTGATGCATGCGATTGCCACTCGCATGAGCGAGAAGGAGATGCAGGCTGTATCGGAATTTATTTCCGGTCTGCGCTGAAGCCGAATTTAGGCGTGAACATAAGCGATCCGGATAACCGGGTCGCTTTTTTATTGTCCGGCTTCCGCGAAAATACGATCGGCTGAGGCCAACGTTTTACTGATCTCGGCATCGCCATGCGCCACGGAAACGAAGCCGGCCTCGAATGCCGAGGGTGCGAAGTAGATGCCTTCCTGCAGCATGGAATGGAAAAAGCGATTGAAAGCGGCCCGGTCGGAATCCATCACTTCTGCGTAACTCTCGGGCAGGTTCTTCCGGAAATACAGGCCGAACATGCCTCCCACTGATTGCGCACAGAACTCCACACCGTGTTTTCCGGCAACCGCTGCGAGACCCTCTGTCAATTGTCGTGTTCGAGTGGCCAGCTGGTCATAGAAACCGGATTCCTGCACCCGGCGGAGAGTCGTCAGGCCAGCGGCGACTGCTACCGGATTTCCCGAAAGAGTGCCCGCCTGGTAGACCGGCCCCAGCGGCGCCAGGCACTGCATGATGTCTCGTCTGCCGCCGAACGCCGCCATCGGCATGCCGCCGCCGATCACTTTTCCCAGCGTGGTGAGATCCGGCTTGATGCCGAACAGCCCCTGTGCGCACTCCAGGCCTACGCGAAAGCCGGTCATGACTTCATCAAAAATCAGCACGCTGCCATATCGGGTGCACAGCGCCCGCAAACCAGGCAGGAAGCCCGGTTTCGGCGCGATCAGGTTCATGTTGCCTGCGACGGGTTCGACGATAACAGCGGCGATTTCCCCGCCAACCTCGCTGAATGCCTGCTCCACACCCGCGAGATCGTTGTAATCCAGCACGATAGTGCCGGATGCGGTCTCCGCCGGCACGCCTGCGGAACTGGGGTGGCCGAAGGTGAGGGCGCCGGAACCCGCCTTCACCAGCAAGGCGTCGTCATGGCCGTGATAACAGCCCTCGAACTTGATGATCCGGTTTCTGCCGGTGTAGCCTCGCGCCACGCGGATGGCGCTCATCGTGGCTTCCGTTCCCGAACTGACCAGCCGTACCTGCTCGATGGAAGGAACGAGGCGGCACAGCAGTTCCGCGATTTCCAGTTCCGCCTCGGTGGGGGCGCCAAACGTCAGGCCATTATGCGCCGCCGCTTTCACCGCCTCGATCACTTCGGGATCCGCATGGCCGAGGATCAGCGGACCCCAGGAGCCGACATAGTCGATGTATGTCTTGTCGTCCGCATCCAGCACGTAGGCGCCCTGGCCGCGCTGTATGAACAGGGGAGTGCCGCCCACGGAACGGAAGGCGCGGACCGGTGAGTTGACGCCTCCGGGAATGAATTCCTGTGAGCGCTCGAACAGTTGCTGGTTACGCGAGGTCATTGGCTGGGCCTTTGGTGGAAGGATTTTTCAAACAAGCGGGAATAATTCCTGGCCGCTTCC
>CAZYYR010000313.1:0-2586 GCA_964651465.1 uncultured Nitrosospira sp. | reverse complement strand
CTGCTGCGGCACTTCATCCGGATTGCGAGGGAGCAGCGTGCCCTGACCATGTATCTGGATGTGCGGATATCCAATCAAGCCGCTGCGCGGCTTTATGAGAGGATGGGGTTCAGGCAGGTCGGCATGCGCAAGGACTACTATCCCGCCATGGGGGGGCGCGAGGATTCTATTGTCATGGAGCTGGTGTTGTGACGGGCGCCGGCAGCGATCGCCATGCCCGGCGCCGGGAGATACTCGGGGAACTGGGTTTGACGCCTCTATGGAAAGCCCGATCGCGTACCGGGCCCGCCAGCACATCGCCGGCGGCAAGGGCGGATCGAACCCGGGCATCCGATATCGGTCCCGCAGCCCAGGCTGAAGCCGAAGATCGAATGGGCAGCGCCTCTGCCGGGGCGCCAGAGGCGCGTCGTGCGAAAATCCTCCAGATGGATTGGGTACAGCTCAAGGCGAGTGTGGAAGGGTGTACCGCATGCGGGTTATGTCAGTCCCGCACCCGCACGGTATTCGGCGTGGGTGACCAGAATGCGGATTGGCTATATGTAGGAGAAGGCCCGGGTGCCCAGGAGGATGCGACCGGAGAACCATTTGTCGGACAGGCCGGCAAGTTGCTGGATAATATGCTGATGGCAATCGACCTGAAGCGCGGCCGCAATGTTTTCATCGCCAATGTCGTAAAGTGCCGCCCGCCCGGAAACCGCGAGCCCTATCCGGATGAAGTGCAGTGTTGCGAGCCCTATCTCGCGCGGCAGATCGAGCTGATCAGGCCCAAACTCATCATTTCCCTGGGCAAGACCGCCGCGCAGAACCTGTTGCAAACCAATGCCAGCATCGGCAGTCTTCGCGGGAGGGTGCACCGGCATGCGGACATTCCCGTCATTGTCACCTACCATCCTGCCTATCTGCTGCGGACGCTGACTGCCAAGGCAAAGGCGTGGGAGGATTTATGTTTTGCCCGAAGCACGATGTCCGAGCTGGAACCTCCCCTATAGGCTCGCGTTTCTGCGATCGACCTACTGCCCTTGTCGATGGGCTACCCAAGTGCAGCGCTCCCGGTTGCATCACGGTTTCCTGATTGTCTCAAATCTTCTAAATCCCCTGCCGAGGCACTTGCAATCCGGCGATAGAATCCCCATCTGCCTCTTGTGACGCACAGGCCTTAGATTCAACTTCCGGGAACATGCCATGAATAAACTGCTGCGATATGTGACATTGCTTCTTGTCCTTGCCTTGAGCGGATGTGGCTACAACACGCTGCAATCCACCGATGAGCAGATTCGGGCGAGCTGGGCCGAAGTCCTGAATCAGTATCAGCGTCGCGCCGACCTGGTTCCCAATCTTGTAAATGTGGTCAAGGGGTTTGCCGCTCAGGAAAAAGACGTCCTGCTTGGTGTGACCAACGCCCGCTCCAGGGTCGGCAGTGTGCAGGCGACGCCCGAGCTTATCAACGATCCGGACGCCTTCGCAAAGTTCCAGAGTGCCCAGGGCGAGTTGTCGAGCGCTTTGTCGAGGCTGCTTCTGGTGGTGGAGAATTACCCCCAGCTCAAATCGGATGCCAACTTCCGCGAATTGCAGGCGCAGCTGGAGGGTACGGAGAACCGGATAACCGTCGCCCGCAACCGCTATATCAAGGCGGTTCAGGAATACAATGTCGTGGTGCGTTCATTCCCCAGCAATCTCACGGCAATGGCATTCGGCTACCAGGTGAAACCCAGCTTCAGCGTTGAAAACGAACAGGCGATATCCACTGCGCCGAAGGTCGAATTCGGTCAGCCTTAGTGGAGGAGCGGGCGCGTAGACCATGTACTCGAATCGCGTTTCGATCCTCCTTCTGTCTTCTGGGGAGAGCTGCAAAGCGTGATGGTTCGCTGTACTTCACCCAATTCTTCCTGATAAGTATCGGATAGGGGAACAGTTCACGGGGTTCTAATTTATGATTCATGCCGGGAGAAAAGCCCTTGCGTTCATCGCGCTGCTTTTTTCTGCCACGTTGTCGATGGCGGAGGTGGCCGTTCCTCCTCTCGAGTCGCGCGTCACCGATCTGACGGGGACACTTTCCTCCGATCAGATGGCCCGGCTGGATCAGAAACTGACGGCATTCGAAGCACGAAAGGGCAGCCAGATCGTGGTGCTGATGGTGCCCACCACCGCTCCCGAAACCATCGAACAATATTCCATCCGTGTGGCTGAAGCCTGGAAGCCGGGACGCAAGGGTGTCGATGATGGCGTACTGCTGCTGGTCGCCAAAGAGGATCGCACGCTGCGTATCGAAGTGGGTTATGGACTCGAAGGCGCGCTTCCCGATGCCGTTGCCAAGCGCATTATCGACGAAACGATCGTTCCCGGCTTGAAACAGGGTGATTTTGCAGGCGCCATCGAGGCGGGCGTCGACAGCATCATGCGCGTCGTCGACGGAGAATCGCTGCCGCCGCCATCTTCCAGGCGAATGGGACATGGTGATGCTTCAGCCGGAACCGATCTTTTCCTGAACAATATTTTTTTCGTTTTTATCCTGGTCATCGTTGCCGCCAGAATGCTGCAATCCATCTTCGGCCGTTTCATCGGGGCGGCGCTGATCAGTGGAGGGGC
>CAZYYR010000312.1:0-2601 GCA_964651465.1 uncultured Nitrosospira sp. | reverse complement strand
GGGCGGCCCGTTTATCATACTGCCGGATTCAGCCCGGTCTATCTCCCATCATGGGTGATCTCACGGATTACCGATAATCCGCTGAGATATCTCACTGTTTTATCGCTCGCCTGGTGTTTTCTCACCGGCTTGTTTGTGATCCTCCTCTGCAGGGACAGAGGCATCAGTCCGCTGGGCAGCATCATCGCCGGTGTCACCATTATGGGTTCGCCCTTTATGATGTACTGGCTTACAGTTCCCATGGTACCGGCCGTCTTTTGCTGGACCGCGGGTGCGCTGTGGGCCTGCAATCGTATTTCCATCAGGCAGGATCTGGTGGGATGGAGCATTCTGGCCTTCTGCCTGTACAGCCTGTTGATGACCGGATACTTCCAGTCCGTGATATTTCATTGCTCTATCCTTGCAGGATTCGGACTCTATCTGGGCTGGCATCTCTGGCAACGCGGCCGGCGTGAGGTGATGCGGTTTTTTGCCTGTGGTGCAAGCGCCGCCCTTGCTGCCGGCATTCTCGTCTTGCCGGTCTTCATGGATCTGGTCCATGCCGCCGACGAGTCGAGCGGGGTATTGTCCGATCGATCCTTCCTTGCCGACGCCTTGCCGAAGCTGGACACCTTGGCGGACATACTGCGTTTCATTGTCTTGAAGGGTTCACCGGATCTGTTCGGGAATCCCGTCGAACCGGGCTATCCGTTTCCGCACGATGGTTTCAGCGTGACCCCGATAGTTGCTTTCTTTGCTGTATTCGGCCTGCTCACACGGTTCAGGAAAACCTGGGGGTGGTGGCTTCCGGTCGCGCTCGCCTGCCTGATGACTTTTGTTCCTTCTGTTTATTTGGCCGTCATCAAATACCTGGGCTTCGGCCTGGCACTCGCTCATCCCCATCCACATCCCCTAAGCCTTGCAATACTGCCGCTCGCTTTCATTGTGGCATCAGGCGCGGATGCACTGATCAGGCGCCCGGCGATAGTGGAAGCGGGGGAAGCAGGGGATAAAGTATCCGTCGCGTTCAGGATTGCCGCTGCCACTGTTCCGGTAATTCTCGCGGTTGGGCTGGCTTATGCCCTGGCACAGGCGATTCCAGTTCAATGGGGAACGTTGCTGATTCACGTTGCGGTGGGGGTGCTGCTGGCGGCCCAATATCGGAAAGCCAGTCCAACTCTGCTGATCGGGATTTTGGTCATCATGCTCGCGACCGTGTCTCCGCTGATTCTCCGGCAGGACCCCGCGAAGATCGCGACCACATCTGCCCTGGCCGAAAAGGTGAAGGTTCACGTGCCGCCGGGGTCGCGTTTTGCTGTGGCCGCGCCAGGCGTCCCGGTCTTGCCGCCCAATCTCAATGCCGAGCTTGGCATTCCTTCCATGCATAGCGCCAACAGCCTTTCATCGAGGCGCTATCATGCCCTGATCGAGTCGCTGGGGGGAGAGATGCACGCCTTCGGCAATGGTGCTATTTCTCCCGAATACGATAGCACCGTGTTCTGGATGAGCAACATCAGCCTGATGCTGGCATCGACGAAACTCTCCCATGAAAACCTGCATTACCTGGGGGAGGAGTCGGGCATTCATATGCACGAGGTGATTTCGCGAATGGGCGATAGCATGCAAGTTTTCGGTTCTCCCATAAGCCTGGCCGACGTGGATGGCCTCCAGCTGGGGGACCCTCGGCTTTTGTCGAGACGTACGCCTTCTAAACTGGTGGATACGGGTGATTTGCTTGAGTTCGCGGTGGTTCCGGGTGTGGCGTCAGTACTGGTCCTGAGCCGGAAATTCCACAGGGACTGGCAGGCGCAGGTGTCTGATGGATTACGCTGGCGTTCGAGCCCGGTCATGCCGGTGAATGATGTGTTTCTGGGTGTGCTTTTGCCCAAGGAGGTGGAGCAGGTCCGCCTTGAATTCAAGCCTGCGGCGCGTTTCGGATGGATCGCGAACGTTTTCTGGGTGCTTCTGCTCCTGTTTGTTCCCCTCTGGACGCTGTGGCAAGCCAGAAGCCGCAGGGGTGCACGTGGCAGCGGCCATGAAATTCCGGCAGCTGGGTGAAAGAATCTGATCTGTGCCACGGATGCCGTCATGGAAGTGAAGAGTCAGCGCGGGCGCCTCAAAGGCTACTCGATTACCTGTCGCTCCGGTATACTCATCGTGGGGCGGCGGCGAGTTCTGTGGCTCTGTGCCAAATCGTCAGGCCAGGAAAGCGGATATAAAACTGTCTCGCCAGCGGAGCTTTATTCAACGCTTCTCTGCATGGCCTCATGCTCGTGTACCGCGCTACCGCGCTCATCGGTCCGACCTTACAACATTTCTGTTCGAGTCTGAGGTGAAATTCATGGTCAAGATTTCTTCCGGAAGTTGTTGCGACGCGCTGAAGAGTGTTCTGTTCCTGATGATCCTCGCAGGTGCTTCGATGCTCGTGGGGTGCGCCTCGCTCACGGGTCCAAAGGAGGAAATAGCGGAAGACGGCTCGCGGATCTATTCCCTTACAAGCCTGTACGCGGGAGCCGCTGGCTCAAGGGAGCAGGTAGTGGAATGGATGGATATCGATGCCCGGAACCTGTGCAGATCGGAATATACGCTGCTGTCCGAGGAATCCATTCCGATTATCGACCC